>NZ_WMDN01000014.1:0-105880 GCF_021236965.1 Photobacterium carnosum
CAAAAGGCAGTCGCTCCCACCACGGGAGCGTGGATTGAAACATATAGATGGGTCAACTGTTTACGGCACTAATGCGTCGCTCCCACCACGGGAGCGTGGATTGAAACACTATTAACTCCAGTGAAGTCTCCAGCATCTAAAAGTCGCTCCCACCACGGGAGCGTGGATTGAAACAAAGAAAACGAGACAATCATTAAAGCTGGCGGTGTCGCTCCCACCACGGGAGCGTGGATTGAAACCACCTGAGTTAGTGGCAGCATTTGACGAACGGGTAGTCGCTCCCACCACGGGAGCGTGGATTGAAACTTAGATCCGTACACATAAGGTGTGACTATCCGAAGTCGCTCCCACCACGGGAGCGTGGATTGAAACATTTTCTGCCAGCCATGCGAACGTTTTAGCTCTGGGTCGCTCCCACCACGGGTGGCGTGGATTGAAACTTATATCCCTGTAAAGATCTTAATCTTATATTGAGTCGCTCCCACCACGGGAGCGTGGATTGAAACAGGCTTTATGGTGCCATTGATCATCGAGTCTAAAGTCGCTCCCACCACGGGAGCGTGGATTGAAACCATATCCAAGGCATTAGATTATTTCCTTAAATGGTGTCGCTCCCACCACGGGAGCGTGGATTGAAACCATGAGTTACACCTACAAATGATTCACGACCAACAGTCGCTCCCACCACGGGTGGCGTGGATTGAAACATGCTCACAGGTATAGAGCACAACGCCAAAAAGTTGTCGCTCCCACCACGGGAGCGTGGATTGAAACTGAAAATACCGCGTTTTAGGTTTATCAATAAACACGTCGCTCCCACCACGGGAGCGTGGATTGAAACAGTATTGCCACAGAGTTAACAGCTAATTACATAGGTCGCTCCCACCACGGGAGCGTGGATTGAAACTTGCAACTCGGTATACCATTTGTCGAGGAACCATGTCGCTCCCACCACGGGAGCGTGGATTGAAACATGAAAAAACACAATGAGCGAGGAGCTGGCAGAAAGTCGCTCCCACCACGGGAGCGTGGATTGAAACTGGATTGATGATGATCAATGTCAATCACTACTTAGTCGCTCCCACCACGGGAGCGTGGATTGAAACATCTTCTCCCACCAACCTTTAGTGTATACAGCCACGTCGCTCCCACCACGGGAGCGTGGATTGAAACCATTTAAAGACTGGGTTAACGCTCAGTACGGCGCGTCGCTCCCACCACGGGAGCGTGGATTGAAACTTAACCTAACAACTCTAGGGCAAGGTGATAAATCGTCGCTCCCACCACGGGAGCGTGGATTGAAACATTGCGCCTGCATAATTGATTGTTGCGTACTCAAAGTCGCTCCCACCACGGGAGCGTGGATTGAAACAATCAGAAGGTACGTTTAAATACCAGGAGGCAGGTCGCTCCCACCACGGGAGCGTGGATTGAAACACCAAAATCAGCAAAACCACCTAACTGATTTGCAAGTCGCTCCCACCACGGGAGCGTGGATTGAAACAGTTGTTTGACGATCGATTCGGTGATGTACCTAGGTCGCTCCCACCACGGGAGCGTGGATTGAAACACAACGGAGCAGTGAAAAATTATGGACGATGAGAAGTCGCTCCCACCACGGGAGCGTGGATTGAAACAACACCGCATCGACGCTGGAATTCAACTCGAGCAAGGTCGCTCCCACCACGGGAGCGTGGATTGAAACAATTAACGGAATTGACGCAAAAGCGCCAAGATAACGTTGCTCCCACCACGGGAGCGTGGATTGAAACTGATATCCGAATCAATCAAGTGTCGCCATTTTTGGTCGCTCCCACCACGGGAGCGTGGATTGAAACTGACGTGATTGATATTTACAAACCCACAACTCTAGGTCGCTCCCACCACGGGAGCGTGGATTGAAACTATCGTGTTTGTGTTTGTTGTAGTAACTCGAACGGTCGCTCCCACCACGGGAGCGTGGATTGAAACAATTAACGTGTCTGACGTCCACGGAATAGGTGCGAGTCGCTCCCACCACGGGAGCGTGGATTGAAACAGTCAATCTGAAAGATATCTGTCTCAGTGGTGCAGTCGCTCCCACCACGGGAGCGTGGATTGAAACAATGTTATGCTTTATCAGGTGCGATAGTTCTGTGGTCGCTCCCACCACAGGAGTGTGGATTGAAACTAACTCTCACAAAACAAGCATCACAAAAATACTATCCAGTATTATCAGATAAGCTAATAACACATGTCCGAAGTAATTGCTGATATTTTTCAGGTGTATCAATATCATGATAAATACCACTCGTGGCATCTAACTGTAAATATTGCTCTTCACCTGTTTGCAGTACTTGCTTCATTTTCGCCGTGATAGGTAAGGCTAAAATTCGAGGAATTAACGCAGCATCAATTAAAACGGGATGCCCTGTTTGTTGTTTATTACCAGGAAAGACCACTCGCCCATGACGCATTTGCGATAACAGCGTAAATACCTGCGGATCGATACACGGCATATCGGCATGAGTAATAAAAAACCGAGAACTAGTGACGGCTGCAATACCCTTTTGAATCGAGCTTAACATGCCTTGTTGATAGTCAGGATTCACCACCACAAGAATATGTGACTGATGTTGGTATCGCTGTACCAGTTCATCAGCGCGATAACCTGCAACGACTATTACTCTTGAACAAAAGACCAAGGCGTGTTCAATGGCAATATCGAGCAGTGTACTGTCACAATAAGGTAGCATCGGTTTCCATGCCCCCATTCGTGATGACAGTCCCGCAGCCGGTATCACACAATCAACCATGGTGATAATGCCATGAATCACAATTAATCCCATTTTTTACTGCAATAACTTCTGCAATCACGGCAATGGCTATTTCAAACGGGGTTTTACTTCCAATGGCAATGCCAATTGGTGCATGCAATCGTGCTAATTCAGACTGAGTATATTCACCAATTCGCATTAATCGTTCACGACGACGATCACTGTTCGCATGTGATCCTAATGCGCCAATATAAAACGCATTGGACTCTAATGCCCCCATCAATCCCATGTCATCAACGCGAGGATCATGGGCAAGAGCTAACACTGCGGTATAAGCATTGGTGTAGCGCTCAACAAAAGCATCCGCAGAGCACCATTCAACATCAATGCCCCCCTCTGCCGCTGTCCAACGCCAACTTTGACTGTAATTTTCACGAACATCGCACAATCTTACGGTAAATCCAGCTCTGATCGCTAACCGTGCAACTTCTTCACTGACTTGGCTAATACCCAATAATAATAATTGCCAATGTTGTTGGTAATGCACCGTTAACCAGGGTGAAGGATATACCGTAGTCTCTGTACCCGTCACAATACTGCGTTGCTCTGTCTCAATATTAACAGCACGAATAAAGGTGGACGTTTGTTCCGCAGCCATTAACCAGTCATCAACCAAATAACAATTATCAGGGTATAAATGTTCGATTAATAAAGAGATATGACCACCACACGGCAGTTCATATTGGCTGCCATTCGCGGCTAAGTGAGTACCATAATCAAACACTTGTAATGGTTTATCAAGACCATGTTGTTGAATTAACTTCATAAAAGCATCTTCAATACATCCGCCAGATACCGACCCCGAGCGAATATGACCATCAGTGGCAAATAAAGCGCCAACAGGACGAGGAGCCGACCCATAAGTGGATAAAATAGTACATAACCACACCGGTTTCCCTTGTTGTAGCCATGTCTGACAATCTAATAATACGTGTTTATCTAAGGCATTCATAAGTCGTCTATCACTTTGTTTACTATAACAACAGTACCAAAGTTAGCCTGCACTAATGCAGGCTAATCGCATGATCAATTAGTCGCTAATTGCTTTTTAATGTCAGCCACTTGCTTCGCCGTTGTGGTTGTCATCTGTGTAGTAAAACGCTTATGTAAGTAAGTTATCAAATCAGCCATTTGTTGATTATTCAAACTGTTCTTATAACCCGGCATTGCATAATATGTTTGCTCTTGGCTATAACTTTGGCGCTCAATACCATTATTTAACACAGCTACGGTATTAAAAATATTACTGTTTTCAATAGTCGCGTTATTTTGTAACGCAGGGGCTACGTTTGGTGTTCCTTGTCCATTTTGACCATGACAACCAGAGCACTTATCCATATAGATACGGTATCCTGGTAGTTTAGTATCAAATTGTGATGCGACAAGTGACGTTAACTTCGGTTGTGATACCGCTGATTGTGATGGTTGTGATGGTTGTGCTTGATTCAATAAATAACTGGTTATCGCAGTAATATCATGATCATTAAGTTGAGTTAAACTATGTTTTTCAACGATGAACATATCATTAAACGCAGTGCCTTTAGGCGATTGCCCTGTTTTTAAGAATTGCGCTAAATTATTAAATGTCCAATGTTCTTGAGTCAGATTTTTTGACGTAATATTAGGCGCATTAAGATAATTAACCACCGCACCTTCAAGCGGATGATCTTGCTCCGTTGCCATCATAAAATTACGTGGAGTATGGCACTCACCACAGTGACCTAACCCTTGCACTAGATATTTACCACGATTCCATAATGGCGTTTTATCCGCAGTAGGCGTAAAGGTCGGTTTATCAAACGCGACAAGATTCCATACTTTTAATCCCATTCGAATATTGAAAGGGAAACCAATCCCATTTTCTCTATTCGGTTGAGTCGCAGGTTTGGTTTGCATGAAATACGCATACAACGCGTGCATATCGTGATCGTTAATACGGTGATACGACGTATAAGGCATTGCCGGATATAAATTACCTTTAGGCGCAACACCATTACGTACCGCATCAACAAATTGCTGATAACTATAATTACCAATACCGTGCTGTTTATCACTACTAATATTGGTTGAATATAGAGTACCAAACGGCGTATCAAATGCACGCCCGCCGCCATACGCTTGACCGCTTTCAATAGTATGACAACCACTGCAATCACCCGCAGCCGCTAAATATTTACCTTGCGCAATCAATTGTGCCATATTTTCAGATAATGGCGCTTGTGTATCCGTTGATGATGCATCTGCATAGACCGCACCGCTACTTAATAACAAACCACAAACGACACTGATTTTTAAACTCGGTTTCATTTGACTAACCCCGGCTGTGACAGTACTAAATCTCGCAAACCAACATAGTATTTACGGTAACCAGAACAACGACAGATATGTTTTTTCAATGCGTTTTCAATCACATCTTCAACCTGATCTTTATCGACAGGTTGTTTGGTTAATTGCTCAACTAATACGGTTGATTCATTAACAAAACCAGAAGTACACCAACCACATTGGAAAGAAAAATGATCCACAAATGTTTGCTGTACTGGGCTTAATGCAGTGATTTGTCCCATTAAATTACGTTTAGCGTGACCTTCTACTGTGCGCAGTTTTTTACCGTTAAAATTACCGACGCCATTAATACAAGTACGCTCAGTGTGTGATCCACCATCGGCATCATCCACAATGATAGAGCAGGCGTGACAAACACCAATACCACAACCAAATTTAGTACCAGTTAATCCTTGATACTCATGAAGAAAATCAATCATTTTCACTGATTCATCAACGTCAACTGGGCCGACAACATTACCGTTAATAGTCATTGTTACAGTGATCATGCAAGTACTTCCTTAATATCATTAGCCGTTACAGGTAAGTGGTAAAAACGTTTATTTGTAATTTGGTAAAGAGCTTCGGTAACAGCCGCGACAATTGGGATCATCACCACTTCAGCGATACCTTTACGTTGGTCAGAATTATTAAATGGCGGCAAAATAGTATGATTCATTTTCCATACACCCACATCAGTCGCTAATGGCACTTGATAGCGATTAAGGTTCCAAGTACCGTTACCCGGACCTTCTTCACCTGGTGGTAAATATTCATGCAATACATGCCCAATACCCATCACTAAGCCACCTTCAATTTGACCTTCAACCAGTTCTTTGACGATCACTTTACCCGCATCAAGCCAAGTCTGGGTTGCTACGATTTCAACCTTACCAGAGCCTTTTTCAACGGCTAATTCAACTAATACGGCACAAGGAGCGTAATACACTACCATCGCATTATTTAGAACCGTCGCTGGGTATTTAACATTGCGACGATCCAATAAATGCCAACCATTGCTGGCCATTAGTTTTTTCTTATTCGCATTAGCACCATGACCATATTTCACGGCCATTGCATCTAGTTGATAAGTTTGAGTCTGCCCTTCAACAGTGAAATCAGCATCAACCCAACCCCAACGGTTAAATGTATGCACCATTGCGCCCGTTACTAAACCTTGCTGATGGACATGTTGTGCCAGCATATCAAGGGGTAATGGCTCCATGCCTTTAGCACTTAACTTACCATCAACCCAAACAGCGTCTTCCATTACGCCAAAATCCATCGCAGCAAGATCACCGCTGTAGTACAACTTACTCCAAATAGCTTTTGCCGCAGGCCATAATCCATATTCAAAAATAACTTTAGCGGCATTTTCTGTTGCTTTAGATTGGAAATAAGCCGATGTCGATGCAGACGATGCATAAGGAATCGTCGGTGTCCAACGTGGATTTTGTTGCATTTTATCTTGGTAGGCTTGGCTCATCGTAAACGGTGATTGGGTATTGATCATTTGGAGAGGATCCCAACCATGCACTTCAGCAAGATTAATAGCGTCAGCCGGGCGACCAAAATAATCTGCTAAAACAGCAGCTTGTGATGTTTGTGCTCCAGTGCCAATTTCAACTGCAGAGATCCCCATCACTAAGCGGCCGGTCTTATCCATTTCAATATAGGTTGAAGGCGCGTCATCACCCGCACCATAGTCTTTAGTACAAATCGCAAAGCCAGTACCGAAGCGTTTATTGGGATGCTTCGCTTCATACGCTTTACGCCGCTGCTCGCGCTGGGTCCACATTTCATGTTGTTGAGCTTGTTTTAATATCTCAACATAATGTTCAGTACTGGTTGGTACTGCACCTTGAGTATTCAATTGACCCGTTTTAATTGTATTACGAAGTCTTAAATCAATCGGATCAATATTGAGCAATTGTGCCGCTTCATTGACCATCATTTCCATGGCTGACATTGTCTGTAACGTACCAAAACCACGCATAGAACCTGACGCTGGGTTTTCAGACACATTAGCAACAGCGGTAATATCATTTTTAGGGAAATAATAAATTGACTGCAATGCACTCGCGCCGACTTCAGCAACAACAGAGCTAAAGTTTTCACGACCACCACCATCAAGATCCATGTAACTCACAATTCCTTGGAATTTACCGGTAGTTTTATCAATCGCTAATTGATTGTGCATCTTAAAAGGATGGCGTTTTAGACCAGATTGAAATTGTTGAAAGCGATCGTTTGCCATACGTACAGGATGTTTACTGTACATCGCCGCTAATAAACCATAGAAAGGCAATATAGTGTGATCTTTACCGCCAAAGCCACCACCAATAAAAGGTGAATGTACGACTAAGTTTTTAACGTTACCCGCAAGAGGCCCATTGTTAAGCATCTTGGTTGCAAAACCAAAGAAGTTAGCTGGAGATTGCGAAGAAGGAATGGTATGCATGGTCTGTGTTTTAGGATCAAACCAACCATTAAAACATTCTGGCTCTAAGAACATCGGATCAATAAATTGAGTTTGATAATTACGATCTAAAACAAAATTATTTTCATCTTTTAAACTTGCTTTAATATCGTCAGCAACCGCCATTTGTTGCTCTAATGCTGAGCCTAAAGAATTAGGTTTAGGCCAAAATGGTTTATGGTCAACATAGTTAGGGAAATTAACCCCATTTTTTAATGGACTGTATTTATCAGGCAAGACACCCGCAGCATTACCTTGTTCACGAGTAATTCGCCACACGCCCCACGGATCTTTTTCTGCAGCAACTAACGGTTGTTGTTTACCATATTTAATAATTTCACTATTAAATTGCAATATACCTTTAGCGCGATGATAAGTGATAAAGTCATCAAAAATAAGTAGCATGACGGCTTGACCAATATAGTCAGGCATTGCACCTTCAGTAACCAACATATTAGTGCCAAAAAATTGAGGTAATTCAATCTTATCTTTGGTTAATGTTGATCCAGTAACAATATTACTTGGCTGAGCATTTGCAGGTAATAAACTTAAATCAACACCTTGATAGATACGATCAGCACGATCGGCACGAATATAAAAAGCCCATGACTGCTCGCTTGGCCAACCATCAATATCGGTTGATCGCAAATCACGTCCATACACTTTTTCACCCGTGACTTTAGCAATAGCATCACTTCTAAAACGTACTTTAAAATCAGATTTCCAAGATGCCGCTAATTCAGGAGCAACTAAACTATTACTACCATCTAAATTAAGATTAAATCGGGCTAAAGCGGGAACAGTATAAACGCAGATACCAGCGATGATACCATGTTTAATAAAACTCCTTCGCGAAAGTTCCATTGACATGATTAACTCCTTCAACATTCTCATTATAATTTTTATTATATTTCAAGATGAACATTCTATTTTATTAAATACCATACAATGCTTATGGTTATTAACAAAAGTAAGAACATCAACTCAAAATTACTATTTATGCACAATAGATATGCTTAATCTTTAACATTTTATACCTCTTCGTCATATACGCAACAATCAATTAAAGCAAAAAGTATGAATACTTATTCAAATCAAATAAATGCAACATAAAAACAACAACAAGGTTTATATTCAATAGTTTTTTATTACTAAACAGACAATAAATAAACTATTTTTACAACGTTAAAGAGATCTTCATTCAAAAAATGATAAATATTTAAATTAATATTGATTTATAAGTTATTAAGTTAACCTATAACGTATCGTCATTTTTATGACGGTTAAACCATATATAATAAAAAAGGATAGGTTATTAAACCTATCCTTTTTTATTATAGATAAACGAAATAATTAGATTATATCTCGCTATATCAATGACGGTATGATTCATAAAGGAACCAGACACGACGTTCTGTTTCATCAATCCAATTATCAATCATACTCACTGAAGAAAAATCATTACGCTCGTCACATAAAATATGTGCTGCTCGAAGCTCTGCGGCTAATTGTTTATTATCTTCACACAATTCAGCAAGCATATCGGCAGGCTCAACATAATCAGCATCATTATCTAAAATACGCTGCATACGTGCGATTTCACCAATTGAACGTATAGTACGACCACCAATTTTACGTGCACGTTCAGCTATATCATCAGTCATTGCAAATAACTGTGCACTCTGCTCATCTAACATTAAATGGTAATCACGGAAATGTGCACCACTCATATGCCAGTGGAAGTTTTTGGTCTTCAT
The DNA here is from genome assembly GCF_021236965.1 of Photobacterium carnosum. Classification (NCBI taxonomy): domain Bacteria; kingdom Pseudomonadati; phylum Pseudomonadota; class Gammaproteobacteria; order Vibrionales; family Vibrionaceae; genus Photobacterium; species Photobacterium carnosum. Next base: position 9,378 of record NZ_WMDN01000014.1, read on the forward strand.
ATAAATCGCAAATACATCAGCTAAAATTGCAGTTAACGCACCACTAATCTCTTTAGTCGCGTCTACACATAAATCGGTAGGTGTGGCTAGAGGACGAGTAAGGTGTTGTTTAGCATCTTCAATTTGAACTTCATTCAAGATTCTAGTACTCATCATCTTTTCCTTAGTAATAATTTTGTGAACGTCATTACTATAAACCGTCTGATTTGTATGACAACAGCCAACAACAGCAGATTAATGCAAGCTAACTTTACTTTCTTCCACTAAATAATTGTGATTTTATTTCAGTATAATTATAAGTATTTCTATTTTTTTGGCTTGATAATTTGCTTAAATATAGTCAGCTGTTTACCCTCTAAAAATAAACACTTCAATAATAATATAGGTAAGAAAATGGATAATTCATTTGAATACGAAATTGGCACTCCAGGTATAAAATGGAATGCCACAGAAAAAGCAGCATGGTTGGCACAAACCACCATTAAGCGTAGTTATCTTGAGCAGGTTGTTAGCCATATTCATACCCTAAGTGAAGAGTTCGATGTTGAACAATACGGTGCACTCTCTTATTCACCTGAAAAGTACCCTTTGTTTGCGATTAAAACGCGTGATTGGGACAACACTAAACCTACAGTATTAATCACGGGTGGTATTCATGGTTATGAAACCAGTGGTGTCCATGGTGCATTAACTTTCTTGGCACAAAAAGCACAACAATACAGCACTGAGTTTAATATTCTGGTGGTGCCTTGTGTTAGTCCGTGGGGATATGAAACGATCAATCGTTGGAACCCAAATGCTGTTGATCCGAACCGTTCATTTTATGCCAATAGCCCAGCAGAAGAATCGGCAGCATTGATGAAACTCGTTCAAGCTCAACATACGCATTTTCTTGCTCACCTTGATTTACATGAAACCACTGATAGTGATGAAAGTGAGTTTAGACCCGCGCTTGCGGCACGTGACGGTAAAGAATATATCGCCGATATCGTACCTGACGGTTTTTATGGTGTTGGTGATACTGAAAACCCACAACATGATTTCCAAAAAGCCATTATTGATTCAGTGCGCCATGTTACTCATATTGCACCCGCTGATAGTGATGGCAACATTATTGGCGAACCGATTACTCAAGAAGGTGTGATTAATTATCCACTAAAAGCATTAGGTTTATGTGCTAGCGTAACTGACGCTTTGTATACTTCAACAACTGAAGTTTATCCAGACAGCCCACGCGTTACGGATCAAGAGTGTAATATGGCGCAAGTTGCGGCAATTATTGGTGCTCTTGAATATTTAAGACACCACCATTCGTAAGCTCTTTTTTATCCACTATTTAACGCGCTATACTGATTTTTTAGTGTAGCGCGAAGGCTTTTTATTATGTCTAATTACTACCACACTATAGAAACCCCTTTAGGGAGTTTAACCTTATATGCTTCTGACGAGGCGTTAACAGCAATTCTTTATCAGCATCAAACACCGCAACCTGAAACAGCAACGTATATGCCACAACACCCATTATTGATTGAGTGTGAACGGCAATTACAACAATATTTTGCGGGGACTCGCCAACAATTTAATTTGCCATTAGCACCTAAAGGTACTGATTTCCAGCAGCGTGTATGGCAATCGTTAAGCACAATCCCATATGGTGTGTGTTGGAGTTATCAGCAACTTGCTATCTCAATTGGTAATATTAAAGCCTGCCAAGCGGTTGGAATGGCAAACAGTAAAAATCCGTTATCAATCGTCATTCCATGCCACCGCGTTATTGGTAAAAATGGCAAATTAACCGGTTACGCAGGCGGGTTAGATAAAAAACAAACCCTGCTGGCATTAGAACAAGAGCATGCTTAATTCCAACCAATGATCCATACTTGGTCATTTTTTAAATCATGCCAATCAATGTCATACAGTTTATTTGTCATTACGGCTTGAATAACACATTTTTCAATTTGCTGATTATCATTAAATAATACGGTGACTATCTCAAAATGTTTTTCTTTGTGATCCACAACCACTTTCGTCCATTTACTATGAAGTAACGCTTTTGAGTTTACTGGATTAGCCATAATTAATTACCTAACTGAAGACTAGACTTCCACACTATCATGCTCTTGTAACGACATATATGCTTGCTCACGTAGAATATCCGTCAAGCTATCAAGTTGTTGAACCACAATTGAAGCTTGATCAATAAAGGGTAATTCCTCACCATTGGTCACTAAGCATGATGGCATATTAGCGTGAAAAGCTGCTTGTAAATCATAAATATAATCACCAACATAGAGTATATTTTTAGGTGCTAATCGCCATTGTTTAGCAATATCAAGTAGCGCATCAGGAGCAGGTTTAGGCGGAAATTCTTCACGTGAAACAATACGATCAAATTGTAATTGATGGTGATCAATCTTCAGCTTTGCCGCTTGAGCACAATTGCGCGTTACAACAGCGGTAGGGATTTTTTGTTGGCGTAGATACAACAGTAAATTTTCACATTCGGGCATAATCGTTGATTGACGAGCGTCAGCTAATTCATACTCAATCACTTTATTTCCTAGCTGTGTTCGTAATGAAAGATCAGAAATGTCAGAAATGTATTCTAATAAATCAGTCTCCACAGTACAGCCTAATTGCTGACGTAACCAATCAAAATCTAATGCGGAACTCACCAATGTATTATCTAAATCAAAAATAACACCACAGATCATATTGCAAGGGATCGGTGCATACATACCATTCTCCATCATCAATAAATAACCTTAACTAGTGTAAGAATATATGCATCGAATAGCAATGAAGTGCAATAAATTCAGCGAGTACGATCACGTCTTATTTTGTACCTCAAGCTACTTTATAAAACAGTAGCTTGAGATTACGGTTATAGCCAGATCAATCGATAATACGCACATCCGATTGCTCATAACGTAACAGATACACTTTCGCTTGTGGTTGGCCCGTAGCATTTTCTCCCCCGACCATTAACACCCCATCTGGCGTAGAAAAAGACGCGCCATAGGCTAACCCTTGTGGTAATTTTGTAGACACTAACGCCCATTTATCACCACGGTAAGTATAAATATCGTCACTCCAATGTTTACTTAAACCATCATGGGCAAACCAATGACCTTGCTCGGCTTTTGCCCTTGCACCAACAAAATTCGCACCACCAGCAACAATCAATGAACCTTGATTTGTCCCTGCATAAGCGCCAGCAACACCTTCTTGTAATTGGCCACTAGCAGCATCAGGTAAAGGTGCAAGTGATTGCCAATTAACGTCATCCCCTTTAATGGTCACTGTTTTAACTATTGGTGTGCGTAAGCCGGGTTTAATCTCACCACTGATTAGCGTAATACGATCCCTCTCACCGACTAATGCCGCTCCACAATTTGCTAAATAAGGGCTGTTACCTTTTGTCGACCAACTATTGGTGTCGGTATGGTAAATCTGAATAGCTTGATTCCATTGATAAGATTCAGGTGCTCGAGCCATAAAATCAGTAACGGTTTGTTGCCATTTTTTTGATTCAGTCTGTTTATCGATAGTCGAAACAGCATGTAAATATTGATCAAATTGCTGTTTATTGTAGCCACCAAAAATAGCAATCTCGGTTTTATTAAGAGGATAAGCTGACGACCCTAATAACCCAACGGGAGTACGGGTGTTTTGTTTACTCCACACATTGTTATTAATATCGTAAACATAAACGCTATCAAAAATAATGGGCGATTTATCGGTTACGGCAGCTTTGCCTGATCCAGAAAAAATATAGATTTTCCCGTTAATTGCCGCAGCCGTTGCTTGATCCGTAACAGGGCCAATAAAATCCGCTAGCTTTTGCCACTGAGGGTGACTACTCGCAGTATCCATCGCATAAAACGACTGGCCCGCAGCACCTAAACCAACATAAACGATATTATCAGCTTGCGCACTGATACCATTTTTAATGGGTTGCGGTAAATCAGGCCACAATTGTTGTGCCGTAACGCTAGTCGATAAAGAAAGGAAAGCACACACCATTGCGAATCGAGTACATGAGTTTTTCATACCATCTCCAATCAATGCTCATCATCATTACAATCACACCAAGTAGCTACTCTCACCTAGTAGCTAATCACACCAAACATTGTTGATGAATTTTAATCACCACTTTTTTAATCATCATCGGGGTCGTAACAACACAACCTGGTTTATGCGGTTGCTGCGGAAAAATAGCTAAAAACATACCGGGCTTTAATAATAAAGAACTGGTGTTAGGCATGGTTTCAACTAACGCAAAATCATTGTCATGATCATAATCAGTTGCAGGAATGCAGTCAGTTAAATTAAGTGACACATCTATCCGCTCTTCACCACTGATTAAATATTGAAAATCAATATATTGTTGATGTACTTCACCTTGTTTAGCGACTGCAGCTTGGGTTTCAAAACTCATCACATTAGCAAACATACGATCACCATCTATCTCATAACGGCCATTCTCTAACTGTGCCATATCATGGGTATTAATAAACGTTATCGCTTGTTGAAAAGCTGCTGGTAATGCATGTAACGGTTGTTTAATTTCACCAAAAATCATTTTCTTATCCTTTTGAAAAGCGGAAAAGCATCCATCTCCCCCGCTTTATTTTAAGTTTATTTTTAACCGAATTAGTATTATTCAGTAACTAACGCTAATTCTTCAGCTGATTTATTTTTAAATAATGGTGCAGTAATAAAACCGACGACCACAACCATTAACGTACCAATGACACCGTAGAAGAAGAAATTCAAATCAGTAAAGCCACGTGCAATCAGCACTGCAACCACGGCTGCAATAACACCACATAAAGCACTATTTGCATTAGCTCGACGGACAAAGATACCCAGCATAAATAGACCCGTCATTGGGCCACCCATTAACCCTAATAAACTATTAAATGCATCCCATATTTGGCTTTCATTACTTTTAATTAAGTAAATAGAAGCTGCAACACCTAAGACACCTGCAACAACAGTCACAATACGAGCGGTATTAAAGCTTTGCTGTATATTCTTGTCTTCACCAAAACGGTTATAGATATCGATGGTGAAACAAGCGGAAATACTATTTAAGCTACTTGAAATACTTGATTGTGAAGCCGCGAAGATAGCAGCAATGATCAATCCTGCAATCCCAGCGGGCATTTGAGAAATAACATAGAAAGGCAGAATACCGCCAGTATTAAAATTCTCAGGTAACAATTGTGCATTTTGACTATAAAAAGCATATAACGCCGAACCGATAGCAAAGAAGAATACTGGCACACAAGCAACTAATTTGGCATTAGTGATCAAGGTTTTTTTCGTTTCTTCAATAGAGTCCGTTACGATATAACGCTGCACTACATCTTGACTGGCGGTAAATTGCTGTAAGTTAGCAAATAAGAAACCAATCATTAATACCGGTAAGGTACTGTTGGTCCAACTCCATTCAAAACTTGAACTTGGGAAGTATTTATCTTGTTCAGCACTTAAGCGGAATACTTCAGTCACACCACCGTCGACTTGAAAACAAATAGTGATAAAGATTAATACGGCAGCAACTGACAACATAATACCTTGAATAACATCAGTCCAAATAACACCCTCAATACCGCCAAGGAAAGTATATACAATACATAACACACCAATTAAAAAGACAATAGTTAATGGGTCAATATTCACAAATGGCATTAATGCAAGTGCAGTTAAATAAGTAATAATCGCAATACGTCCAATATGAAATAACATAAATGATATACTGGCGAATAAACGCATTTTAATATCAAAACGACGCTCTAAGTATTCATATACAGACGTTAAATTTAGTTTTCTAAAAAATGGAATATAAAAATAGAACACTAAAGGCAAAATAAGAATCGCTAAATATTGCCCAACAAGGAACGTCCAATCAGAAGTGTAAGCCTTGGCCGGAATAGACATAAAAGTGATCGAACTTAATGTGGTCGCAAACACACTAATACCCGCCGCCCAACCCGGTATACGGCCACCCGCTTTAAAATAATCATCTGCAGTCTTCTGACGACGAGCAAAATAGACACCAACTAACATGACACCAATTAAATATGCGAACAGTACAATGTAATTTATTGTACCAAATGCTTGAATTTCCATATTAAGCCTCACCATTTAGGGTTGAGAGAAGATAATTAATTTCTATGTATGACTTTCTTGTCGTGCAAACCAATGAGCAGCACCTAATAACCCAGCATCACCGCCTGACTTGGCTGGAATAATACGAGGTCGATAAAGTTCTGGTTTTTCATTTAAATACTGTTGAATATATTCACAATAATGGGGTGCAAGACCAACACTACCGCCAATAACGACCGTATCGAGATCTAAGCTAATCGTCAGATTGGCAATTAATTCCGCTACCGCCGCCGCTGAAGAATGAATAATATTTAACGCCTCACTATTACCTTCAAGTGCCAGTTGATACACCTCTTGTCCAGTACATGGACGCTTAAATAAGGCAGTACCAAGCTCACCGATCGCCGTACCTGAAGCCACTTTTTCAATACATCCCTGACGACCACAACCACACACAGGGCCATTAGCATCAACAACAGTATGTCCAATATGACCACTAATACCTCGAGCACCCGTTTGTAATTGTTGATTCAACACTAATCCACCGCCGATACCGGTAGAAATAGTAATAAACAACATATTATGGGTATTATTATTAGGGGTTAACGAAATAAATTCATACCATGCCGCCGCTTGAGCATCGTTCATTGCATACGTCGGTAATTTTGTAATGTGCTGAATTTCGTCAACTAATTCAAAGCGATTTAAGCCGCCTAAATTCGCGGGATTTAATGCGGTTAAAATCCCGTTATTAATAATTCCTGTTGAGGCAATAGCTACAAAATCAGCCGGCGCGATAAACGGCGTTAATAAAGAGGCTAATGCTGCGGAAAATACCGCTGGTTGTTGCGACTTAGGGGTTACGATTTGATGACGGTCAACAATATGGTTAGTCGCACTATCAACTAATGCGGCTGCTATTTTTGTGCCACCAATATCAACCGCTAAACAAACACTCATGCGATATCCTTAAGGGATAATTCATCTGTAGTTGCGGCTGTGTTTACCGCTTCTTTAAACCATTGGCAGATATGTTCAACACGCGTGATTGCAGAACCGACAGTGACGCAATTCGCTCCCGCTGTCATTGCTTGAGCCGCTAACGCTGGTGAGTTATAACGCCCTTCAGCCATCACAAAATAACCACGTTGGTGTAAAGCCATCACCAGCTCTAAATCAGGATCCGTCGGTACCTCACCGTCGGTATAACCTGATAATGTCGAACCAATAATGTCAGCGCCTAATTGGTGGCACATATCACCATCAGCCAAAGTCGCACAGTCAGCCATTGCTAAACATCCATGTTGATGAATAGCATTAATTAAATTTTCAACCGTTTCAGGACGCTGACGTTGCGTACCATCAATCGCAATAATGTCAGCCCCAGCAGCCGCAAGATCAGCAACATCCTGTACAAATGGCGTAATTCTTACTGCTGAATCCGTTAAATCTCGCTTAATAATACCGATAATAGGCACATCAACATGAGGACGTATTGCTTGTAAATTTGCAATACCTTCAATACGTAAACCCGCAGCGCCCCCTAAAACTGATGATTGCGCCATTGCCGATACAATCTGAGGCTGATCCATTGGGCTATCATCAACAGGCTGGCAAGAAGAGATAAAACCATTATTTATATGAGCAAGAAGTGTTTGTGAACGCTTAACCATGATCGTTAGCTCCAAAAATATCAACGTTATGAAGTTTGACTCCATCATGTCGTTATCGTTGGAGTGACGCAATAATGAACTTTTTAAATAGAGAGATATTGCACACTCTTTGCCTAAAATAACGCCAAATTCACGATGTAAATCACAGTTAAAAAATAATTCATCAATTGCGATTAATATTTATTGAATAACCAACAAGGCTATATTGCACCCATAAAAAAAGGCCACATTTGAATGTGACCTTGAGGGTATTTCAGGTAAATACTTAATCTAACGCTTGAGTTGTTTTATACTTCTGCTGACGTGTATGTTGAGGATTATCACGAACCAATAAAGTATAAATCATATCTAATACAAATAGTTGCGTTATTTTAGTGCCAATAGAATCCCCTTGCAATTGCCCCTGTCTATTACCATTAATTAATACATAATCAGACAATTCAGCCAACGGAGATAATGGATTATGCGTCAGCGCCACGGTAATTGCACCACACTCTTTGGCCAATGCTAACGCTTTAATGGTCTCTTTTGATGTTCCTGAATGACTAATACCAATCGCAACATCATCACTGTTTAATAATGCAGCTTTCATATACATAAAATGATTATTGGTTAACGCATCCACATCAAATCCAATCCGCATTAATTTATTTTTCGCATCTTCTGCAGTAATGCCAGAGGAACCAACCCCAAAAAAATAAATCCGTTTTTGCTGTTGCAAAGCGCAAGCCACCGCTTCTAATTCAGAAAAATCTAATAAATTTAATGTCTCACCTAATACATTATTGATCGTCTGTTGTAACTTTCGACCAATATGCTCAGCATCATCGTCTGCGGTTAGTTCAGTATCAAGCATGTGTTTTTCAGTATCATGAGGTGTTGCAACCTCAATCGCTAGTTTCATTTTAAGATCTTGAAAACCTTTAAAATTGATCCCTTTACAAAAACGAATAATACTGGCTTCGCCAACGTTAGCTTGCTGTGCAAGTTCTGCAATTGAAAGCTCAGTCACACGCTGAGGTTGTACTAATACATAATCAGCGATTCGACGTGCCGATGGTGTCAAGCTATCACGTAGACTACCTAACGTATCTAAAATTTTACCCACTTGAATTGCATCTGTTGCTGCATTCATACGTTATCCTTGCCATTCTTCAAACTTAGGTGGCGATCTGTATCGTATTATCATTATAAAGTTTTACTCCAAAATCAAATCCAATGCCAAATAACGATAAAAAATATTTTATAAATTTCAAAAAATCAATTAATAGCAATAGATCACAGTTTCCATTAAAAGCCCTCAAAGTCGTTTATTTTTTATTGCCAACCCAAATATCACTTCGTATGATAATACAACTCCAAAATAATTACAGTTTAGAAGTAAAACTTCATAAATAAGGATCTTAGACATGGAAAAGCTAACAGGTTTAATTGCAGCCCCTCATACGCCATTTCTAGCCAATGGTGAAATTGATTATGTCGCTATTGATGCTATTGCTAAACATCTTATTAATACCAACATTGTTGGTGCTTATGTCTTAGGTACAACTGGCGAAGGCATTCATTGTTCAGTTGCAGAACGTAAAGCGGTTGCAGAGCGATGGGTACAGGCAAGTGCTGGCCAACTAAAACTCATTATTCATACTGGTGCGTTGAGTATTGCTGATACTCTAGAATTAACCCGTCATGCTGATCAGTTAGACATTTATGCAACCTCTGCCATTGGTCCTTGTTTCTTTAAACCAAATAACGTTACCGATTTAGTTAATTATTGCAAAGCTGTCGCTGACGCTGCCCCTTCTAAAGGATTCTATTACTACCACTCAGAGATGAGTGGCGTAACGGTTGATATGGAACAATTCTTAATTGCTGCAGATAAAGTTATCCCTAATTTATATGGAGTAAAATTTAATAGCGTTAATTTATATGAATACCAACGTTGTTTACGCGTTTGTGATAGTAAATTTGATGTGCCGTGGGGTGTTGATGAATATTTCCCTGGTGCATTAGCGGTAGGTGCAATTAGTGCAGTGGGCAGTACTTATAATTATGCTGCACCACTTTATCACGACATGATGGATGCTTTTTCTAAAGGTGATAATCAAACAGTGATCAATAAAATGGACAATGTGATTGCGCTTATTCGTGTCTTAGTTGAATACGGCGGTGTCGCGGCGGGTAAAACAGCCATGATGTTACATGATATTGATGCCGGCAACCCTCGCCTACCATTACGCACATTAACAGCAGAACAAAAACAAGATGTGATGTGCAAAATGCGTGATGCTATTTTAGCGTCTTAGTCATTCTTTTTTATATACAAAAAGCCAGCAAATTTTGCTGGCTTGTTTATTCTTTACTGTACAAATTAATATATATTACAGTTCAGTATCAATCGGGGTTGAGTGGTGATTATGTTCAATATAAAACAATATCATAGCGATTGAAGTTGTTAATATTAATGGCGGAAATAATGAATATTGAGGTATTATTTGCATTATAAAGCCACCATTCATCGCGCCACAGATTAAAGCACCCCATAAACAAAGGTATTGCATCAACCGTTTACGATCACCTTGACCAACAATTGCCAATGCCAATAACCGACCAATATTAACTAAATACCCAGTGGCATACGTTAGTGGAATTGATTTTTCAATCGTCAATCGTAACGCGATATTTTGCATTCCCATGGCATAACATAGAATAAAATTAATCGCTAAAAAAGGCAGATAAGACTCCATAATAATGGCGAATATCAGCACAACCGATACCGATGCCATCACCACGCCACGATAGAACCGACGTCCCGACAAGGCAATTAATTCACCTGACATGGAACCGATAATAAAAATGCTCAAAATTGCAATATAAACAGCAGCACGTGGGTAGTCATGATAACTTAATACCATTCCCATATGGGTCGAGTTACCACTCATGAAAGAAGCAAACACGCCATTCTTTAGATGTAAAAACCCAACCGAATCAACAGTACCAGCAATAAACAATAACAAATATGGCATTAATGATAAAAAGAACCGCCTTTCATTTAACATTTACTATGTATATCCGACTATATTTCCATATTATGACTATCAGTAAACCCTTAGCACTCTATTAATCTAAAGAGGCTATTTACCCTTGCTGAACGCTATTGTAACCAAATATTTCAGCATAGCTAGCAACTTCAGTTTAGTGACGCAAATCACATAATAAAAATAAAAACACAATCCAATATTGTTTGATTTTTATAACAACAGTCAATAATAAAAAATGAAGATATGTCATTTTTTATTTTTAAAACAATAAATTAAAAAACACATATAAAGAATTCACTTTATATTAATGCGATATTCTGACGTTATTTCATTTAATGAAGAAGAAATGGAGGAAGAACAACAAGCAGAAGAAGAACCAGAAAATAACCACCAAGGGCTCATGAAGAATAACGATAAAAGGTGCAATAACATTGTGCTGATTTGCTGTTATTACACCTTTTAATTTAACTAATTATGCATTTAACATATCAAGCGCAATCGCTTCGGCAACTTTGATACCGTCTATGCCCGCAGATAAAATACCACCCGCATAGCCAGCACCTTCACCACCAGGATATAAACCTTTAGTATTAATGCTTTGGAAGTCTTTTCCACGTTTAATTTGTACTGGAGAAGATGTGCGCGTTTCAACACCCGTTAGCATGCTATCCGCATTTGAGAAACCTTTGATCTTTTTATTAAACGCAGGCAATGCTTCGCGAATCGCTTCAATCGCATAATCAGGCAAACTGCTGCTTAGGTCAGTCAACTTAACATTTGGCTTATAAGACGGTTCAACATCGCCCATTTGGCTAATGGTTTTACCCGCTAAGAAATCACCTACACATTGTGCTGGCGCGTCATAGCTGCTGCCACCAAGAACATATGCATTACGCTCTAACTGACGTTGAAGTGCGATGCCTTGCATTGGATCATTAGCAAAGTCTTCAGGTGAAATACCAACAACAATCGCACTGTTAGCATTACGCTCGCTACGTGAGTATTGGCTCATACCGTTGGTTACAACAGACTCAAGCTCAGATGTGGCGGCAACAACCACGCCACCAGGACACATACAGAAGCTATAAACAGAACGACCATTTTTACAGTGGTGAACCAGTTTATAATCAGCAGCGCCTAATAATGGATGACCTGCATTTTTACCAAAACGCGCTGCATCGATCATTGCTTGTTTATGTTCAATACGGAAACCAACCGAGAATGATTGTGCTTCTAAATGAACACCTTTGTCGTGCAACATCTTGAAGGTGTCACGCGCACTGTGGCCAATGGCTAATGCAACATGCTTTGATGGGATCACTTCACCGGTTGATAATGTCACGCCAGTAACTTGGTTATCATCAATATTGATTTCTTCAACGCGAGTTTCGAAACGAATTTCGCCGCCAAGCTCAATGATTTTACTGCGCATTTTTTCAACCATTGTTACCAATTTATAGGTACCAATGTGAGGCTTACTAACATAAATAATTTCAGCGGGTGCACCTGCTGCAACAAATTCTTGTTTAACTTTAAGGCCTAAGAAATGTGGATCTTTCACTTGGCTGTATAATTTACCATCAGAGAACGTACCTGCACCACCTTCACCAAATTGCACATTTGATTCAGTGTTTAGCTCACGCGTACGCCAAAAACGGAAAGTATCTTTCGCGCGCTCATGTACTGATTTTCCGCGCTCTAAAATAATAGGGTTAAATCCCATTTGAGCGAGAATCAGTCCCGTAAATAAACCACACGGACCCATACCAATCACGATTGGACGTTCAGTTAAATCTTTAGGTGCTTGAGCAACATATTTATAGCTAGTATCTGGTGATTTTTTCACCTGATGATCGTCAGCAAATGTCGTTAATAATTGCTCTTCATCAACGTCTTTTAACGTGATATCTAAAGTATAAATCAGATAGATATCATTCTTTTTACGGGCATCATATCCGCGTTTAAAGACATGGATATCAACTAGTTGGTCTTTATTTATCGATAACTTGTTGATGACAAAATCATGTAAAGCTACTTCACTATGATCTAACGGTAATTTAACTTCATTAATACGTATCATTAAGTCCACTAACTCGATTGGGAATACAATAAAAATATCTCGGAGAGAATAAATCCAGTCTTAATGTGACTGATTTATACCTTAGCCAAGTATTATCTCACAGACTTTAGTGTTTATCCCAATATTTGCATTATATTCCCATCGAAAACACCACCACAAAAAATAGGTAAATCCCCATAAAAGAAAAAAAGGCGTATGCCATATGATATAAATATCAGCATAAACCTTATTTTTTAATCACCTATATTACTTCAAGGTCATTATTTAACTAACTGACAACGACCAAATGTTTGTGGATTATGGAAGTTTGGTTTTGGTGTTTTTGGATCGACCCATGTCATCGCTTATTTCTGCACTAAATATATAACTATCTACCTACAAAACAGTAGAAGGCACAATGTGGCGTCCATTCGTAGAAGTGGGTAATGTTAGCCAAAGTCGAGTAACAGACAATCGTCAAACTCGTTACGCATGGGTATTAAATACACATGGTAATAATCTAAACGAATAACCAACAAAAAATGCCAGTGACTTATCATCACTGGCATTTTTTATTTTATAGCGTTTAGGTTTTTAACTGCTATAAATTAATGTGCTGATTTTCCACGAATTTTATTCACTATAGTGACAACAATCACCACAATCGTACCTGCAACCACACCTACAACGCCATTCAGTAACGGGGGTACAATCGAATGAGCACCAGTAAAAATCACCAACTGTGCTAAATGTTCGACGATTACATGCACCGCCGGAATGCTATGAACAACAATACCGCCACCCACTAAAAACATTGCAATGGTGCCTACTATCGCCAATGTTTTCATTAGATAAGGTGCTACATTCACTAGCAATGAACCCAGACTACGTTGTAAGCCAGCGCCTTTACTGTGATTAACAAGGTACAATCCAGCATCATCAAGCTTCACAATACCAGCAACAACACCATAAACACCGGCGGTCATAACAATCGCAATCAAACTCACCACAATAGCTTGAGTTAAAAATGGATGATTCTGTACCGTACCTAACGCAATCACGATAATTTCAGCAGATAAAACGAAATCAGTCCGAATAGCACCTTTTATTTTTTCACGTTCATAAGCAACTAAGTCAATATCTTCTGTTGCTAGTTGTTCATGCTCATGTTGATCTTCTTCACCACCATGAGAAAATAATTTTTCTGCAATTTTTTCCACACCTTCAAAACATAGAAATAAACCACCCAGCAATAGCATTGGCATAATTAACCATGGCGCAATAACGCTAATTAATAATGCTGCAGGAACTAAAATTAGTTTATTTTTAAAAGAGCCTTTTGCAACGCCCCATACTACAGGTAATTCTCGTTCAGCACGCACACCAGATACTTGCTGGGCATTTAGCGCCAAATCATCACCTAATACACCAACAGTTTTACGTGCTGCCACTTTCGTCATTAATGCAACGTCATCAAGAACGGTTGCAATATCATCAAGTAATGTTAATAAACTTGCGCCAGCCACTGCATACTCCTCACTAAAAACTTATACTATTCTAAATTAACAATTTCGTATTTATAAATATAACAAACGAATTCAATACATTATTTGTAACTAATTGTTACTATTATATACTATTTATTGCCGTTAATTCCCAAAGAAACAGTTGACCTAACCTTCAATAATTTACAATGCTCAATCGTTAATTAATTAACCATAATTGTTACTAAACACACTGTTATTATGATTATCCACTTCTTTTAATCTACAGATTTAATCGCAATAATAATCATCTTTTATGATAACGATAAATCTTTTTTGTTTGCGCTAAAAACAATTCGATTGTTTAATCGCAGCGCACCCAATTATTGGTTTGAGGTGTAGACTGAGATTGCATCGGGCACTCTTATTCCCTGTCATACTGTGCTTGTTGTAACAGCACTACCTTTAAGGGTAATGACAATGAAAACTCTTGCTGCATTATACTCGAGGGCTTTTCTTAGCCTCAATAAAATATGCAATAACGCAACCGCTAATACCAAACCTAATCAATCAAGAAGAACATCCCGCTTGTTCATGACTTGTAATGATGATTCCAGTTCAGGTAGTCCCAGTAGCTTGTAATTGAAAATGCTATAACACCGACAATGGTGTCATTAGATTTCAATAACAAAGCACTTTTATTCTGACCATTATCGCGTCAGTCATCACACTATTTCGATATTTACTGCGGCCTCGCAGGGATGTTTATCATCTGCACTTTTAGGCCGGCGTATTTTCGCTCAGGAAGAGATTAAACAATGAGTGATTGGACAATTAATAATGCCCGTAATGTTTACAATACACCTTACTGGGGTCAAGGTTATTTTGATATAGCGCAAGACGGTTCTGTTATCGCCCGTCCCGATGTTAATAACCCAACCAATACTATCGGATTATCACAACTTGCTGATGAATTGATTGCAGCAGGTGCATCATTACCTGTTTTAGTCCGCTTTCCCGACATTCTTCATCACCGTGTAGACAGCCTCTGTAGCGTTTTTAATCAAGCCATTGAAAATTATGGTTACCAAGGTGATTACCTTGCGGTTTACCCAATTAAAGTAAACCAACAGCAACAAGTGGTTAGTGAAATATTAAAAAGCCAATATGCCAAACAACAACGTCAATTAGGCTTAGAAGCTGGCAGCAAACCAGAACTGATGGCGGTACTTGCAATGGCGCAAGAAGCAAGCTCAGTGATTGTCTGTAACGGTTACAAAGATAGAGAATACATTCGATTAGCATTAATCGGTGAAAAGCTAGGTCACGAAGTCTATATCGTGCTAGAAAAACTTTCTGAGCTCAATATTATTTTACAAGAAGCAGCGGAACTTGGCGTAACACCTCGCTTAGGTATTCGCGCACGTCTTGCTTCTCAAGGTAAAGGCAAATGGCAAGCTAGCGGCGGTGAGAAATCCAAATTTGGTTTATCTGCATCGCAAGTATTGACCGTTATTGACGATCTACGTCAACGTGACATGCTCAATTGCTTGCAGTTATTGCACTTCCATTTAGGTTCACAAATTGCCAATATCCGTGATGTACGTAATGGCGTTGGTGAAGCTGGTCGTATTTATGCCGAACTTAAAAAATTAGGTGTGGGTATATCTACAGTTGATGTCGGTGGCGGTTTAGCGGTTGATTACGAAGGTACACGTAGTCAAAGCAGCTGTTCTATGAACTACAGCATCAATGAATACGCCAATAATGTAGTGTATGTTTTAGGTGATATCTGCAAAGAATACAACATATCAATGCCTCGTATTATTTCAGAATCAGGCCGTAATCTAACCGCTCATCATGCGGTTTTAATTACCGATGTAGTGGGTATTGAAAGTTACAAAGTAGAATCGATCAATCCCCCCGCTGAGGATGCTCCGCATATTTTGCATAATATGTGGCGTTCTTGGAAAGAGCTAACCGAACATACCGATCACCGTTCATTGGTTGAACTTTATCATGATAACCAAAGTGATTTAGCTGAAGTTCACGCATTATTTGCCGTTGGCATGATCAGTTTTATTGATAGAGCATGGGCTGAACAAATCAGTTTACGTTTATGTCATGAGCTTGCTCAAACATTGTCAGCAAAAAACCGTGCCCACCGACCACTGCTAGATGAATTACATGAACGTTTAGCCGATAAGTTTTTTGTAAACTTCTCTCTATTTCAATCATTGCCAGATGCATGGGGAATTGAGCAAGTGTTCCCTATTTTGCCATTAAGCAACTTAGATAAAGCCCCTGAGCGTCGCGCAATTATTCTTGATATTACGTGTGATTCCGATGGTGCAATTGATCAATATGTTGAAAACCAAGGTATTGAAAGTACATTACCCGTTCCAACATGGAGTGACGATCAACCTTACCGTATTGGTTTCTTTATGGTCGGCGCATATCAAGAAATTTTAGGGGATATGCATAATTTATTTGGGGATACAGATACTGCGGTTGTGCGCTGCACGGCTGATGGCGGCTATAACATCGAAAAAATCAATCGTGGCGATAACGTCGGTGATGTATTACGTTATGTACACTTAGATGCTAATGAGTTTTTACGTCAATATCAGCTAATGGCAGAGCAACATCTGGCGGAAAATGAACGTGACGCTATTCTCAAAGAACTAGCAGATGGGCTCGAAGGATATACTTATCTAGAAGATGTTCGCGCAATTTAAGACTAAACAATTAGTCTTCCTATTTTAGAACATCCTATCACTATAAAAAGTAGTGATAGGACTTTTAGTGGGCCTTCGCCCTATCTTGTTGTTGGAGAAAATCATGGCAACACTCGCTAACTACCCAGATTACTCTTTATATGCCAACGCTTTTGGCTTTTTACGTCAACCACTAAACTTCTCACCAATAGAATCAGACGCTGATATAATTATTACTGGGGTGCCGTTTGATATGGCAAGCACGGGCCGTTCGGGTAGTCGTATGGGGCCGGGTGCTATTCGTCAAATATCAACTAACCTAGCATGGGAAGGTAAACGCTGGCCGTGGACGTTTAATTTATTAGAATCAATTAAAATCGCTGATTGTGGTGATTTAGTGTTTGATTGTGGTGATGCTGGTCAAATGTGTGAGCGCTTAGAAGCACACGCCAGTGGTTTATTAGTACAAGGGAAAACACTGCTTACTTTTGGTGGTGATCATTTCGTTACTCTGCCGCTGTTGCGTGCTCATGCTAAACACTTCGGCAAAATGGCATTAATTCACTTTGATGCCCATACTGATACTTATGATCAGGGCAGTAAATTTGATCATGGCACAATGTTCTATCATGCGCCTAATGAAGGCTTAATTGATCCTACACATTCAGTGCAAATTGGTATTCGTACAGAACATTGCAACAAACTGGGTTTTAATGTTATCTCGGCTGACACGGCTAATGATTGGAGTGTGGCGCAGATTGTTGAACAAATAAAAGCGACCGTTGGTGATATGCCGGTTTACTTAACCTTTGATATCGATTGTTTAGATCCAGCTTACGCACCAGGCACTGGTACGCCAGTTTGTGGTGGCATAACATCAGATAAAGCCCTAAAAATCATTCGTGGGTTACAAGGTATTAATTTAATAGGTATGGATGTGGTTGAAGTATCCCCTGCGTATGATCATGCAGATATTACGGCATTAGCCGCCGCCACGATTGCGACAGATTTATTGCATCTTTGGGCAACCCAGAAACAATAAATCATGCAATATGATAGTCACATAATATGGTAGCTACGTAATAGCATAAAAAAACGCCAGTATTTTAATAATCAAAAATACTGGCGTTAATTTATAACTCGATTAAAGAGTGACTATAAAAATAAAATACTGCCCCAAATAATAGCCACCATCACTAACGCAACAAAAACGGCCGCCGAACCAATATCTTTAGCACGGCCACTCAATTCATGGTGTTCAGGCCCAATACGATCAACTACTGCTTCAATCGCTGAATTAACCAATTCTGCAATAACAACAATAAATAATGAACTAATCATCATTAGTCGTTCAAGTTTTGTTACTGGCATAAAAAACGAAATAACCGTCATTACAACTAATAAAATACTCTCTTGTCTAAAAGCGGCTTCATTAATCCATGCTGCTTTTAAACCCTGCATCGAATATCCAGTCGCATCAATAATTCGTTGTAATCCCATCGCCCCAGGTTTCATCGTTATCTCTCTTTCTTTATTTTTATTGTAAGTAAATGACTCACTTGCGACAAATAATACCTTTTAAGCAACTAAATAAAAGTAAAAGTATTCTTATGGTCACTTTTACTTTTTATTTCGTCAAAAAACACTACTGTCGACACTGAGCAAATATATCTAATTTAGCATCGTAAACTTTTGTTTTAACATCCATCATTCCCAACAATGAATGGAACAAATTATCTTGTGAAAAACCACCAGCCACGGCTTCACGTTGTAAACATTGACGATTTATATGCTGGCTGTGCTGATAAGCTGGCGACAACCATAAAATCAAAGGCACTGTAGTTTGCTCTTTAGGCGCAATAGAATACGGTAGCCCGTGTAAATAGACCCCATCTTCACCTAATGATTCACCATGATCCGCCATATAAATCATCGCGGTATTAGCTTTACTGTCATCTTGTTTAAGCATATTAATTACACTGCTTAAAATATGATCAGTATATAAAATCGTATTATCGTAAGTATTGGTGACCTGTTGACGACTACATGCTTGCAAGTTACTGGTATTACAGGTTGGCTTAAACACTTTAAACTTAGGTGGATAGCGATCATCATATGTCGGGCCATGGCTACCAATAATATGCAGCACAATTAATGTATCTTGCTTAGCCGTATCAATTTGTGTCTGTAAATTTTTAAGTAACACCGCATCATAGCAACTACCATCATGGCAAAGTTTAGGATCATCATCAGCCTTGATCACAATATGCTTAACCCGATCGCACACCCCTTTACAACCACTATCATTATCTTTCCAAGACACATTAATACCCGCACGCTGTAAAACATCCATGGCAGTATCTTGATGACGAGCCGTTATCGCATTGTAATTGGATTTATTCATCACAGAAAACATGCAAGGTAGTGATACTGCTGTCGCTGTACCGCACGATTTTACATTTAAAAAGCTAATGACATTATGCTTGGATAACTCCGGGTTAGTATCCCTATCATACCCATTTAATGAATAATTCATTGAACGAGAAGCCTCACCAACCACCATTACAATAACATTATGTTTATCACCTTGATGGGTATTCTTGGCATCTAATCCAATCTGAGTAAATGGCATTTTAGCTTCAATCAACTGATATTTTGCATAACGAAAAGTGGCTGAAATATAATTGGTCGGATTAATCAGCGCTTTAATTTCAGAGTGATTACGTACTAATGATGCATAATCCTTATAATAACCCGCTGCAATAATAACAATAATTAATAGTGAAACAATAATACTTAGACTGCGGGCAATTAATTCTTTTACTACAGAACGATAAACAACCTTAATTTGACACAATATAATGATAGGAAGAATAGCAATCACGACTATCCACATAACACCGGCAATAGAGAAATAACTGCCAGCTTCTGCAGGATTCGTTTCAAATACATTAACAATCATACCATGATCAAAATACACCCCGTAGCTACACATAGCATAAGTCACTAGGCTTGATATAAAGATCAATACCGTAAGCAAAGGTCGCTGTAACCATGGCCACAATAATAAATTAAAAATGACATTTAATACCGCAAGAATAAATAGCGGAATAGTGGCAATAAAAAACACATCATTAGTACTGCTTTTTGAAAACAATTCGTTTAAATGTTCCCATAAAGCAATATTTTGTACAGCAGCAAAAAAAACAGCAACGAGTAATATATAATTGGTACTGGTTAAACGAAAATTCATTATGGAGTATTCCTAATATTTCATAACGATTACATAAACTACCAGCACATTGATGGTGAGAGACACTGGTAAGCATAAAGCCAACCGTGGCGATTATTGTTCCATTAAGGGCGATGATTATGTCTATAAAGATAAGTAATAGACACAAAACTAAACCATTTGCCCGACTGAACAAATGCTATCATATAATGATAGTCACTTTTCTTTATTTTTGCTAAAAACACTATATTAAAAATCACCTAGAAAAAATAATGAACACTATTCAACCTATTGATAAGCTTGCCTGGCTTCATATTGACCAACGTAAATTACTTGCAGTACGCTCATATGGAAAATCACTCTATTATATTCCTGGCGGAAAACGTGATGCGGACGAAACGGATGCTCAGGCATTAATTCGTGAAATACAAGAAGAGTTATCGGTTGATCTTGTGCCTAAATCACTCTGCTATGCCGATAGTTTTCAAGCACAAGCCCATGGTAAAGCACAAGGTGTAATGGTTAACATGACATGCTACTACGCTGAATATAATGGCGACTTATTACCCGCAGCTGAAATTGAAGAAATTCGATGGATCAACAGTAATGATATCGAGATTAGCTCTAGTGCAACATTAATGATCCTCGCGTATTTAAAAGCCCAAGATTTGATCGATTAATATCTACCAAATTCAGCTATTGATCATCGTAAAATTATCCATATAAAAAACGCCAATACACAAACATGTATTGGCGTGATTTAAGAGGTACAAGGGGAAAAGTACCCTGCTTCCATTCAATAAAACTTGTACTCAATAAAGCTTAATTGCCCTATTTTAGATAATCATTATAAATGCAGATAATAATAATACTGATGTACCACCGGATTGTTAACCCATTATTAAGTGGCTACTTTCTGCTACGCCCTCTTAATAATCAAATTTACAATAATCGTAACCAATTGATAAGTATTAATATTAAATTTATTTAAAATATTTTGAATCCTTTTTGAAATTTTTAGCCTCTTTAAAGTAGAAACAAAATATCTTGTCTCTACTTTAAGGATTAAATCTAATGAAAACTAAAAATATTCTGCTAACAACACTGATGTCTTCTGTTCTATTTATCGCTAGCCAAAGTGCAGTAGCCGCGCCTGTAAACGCATTTATGACTGTCGCTTCACAACAATCATTTGCTGAAACAACTCAAGCAATACAAGAAGCAGCAACAAACAACCAAATGATGGTAATGGGGAAAATAGATCAAGCGAAAGTGATGTCAATGACCGGATTGAAAATGGAAGGAGCACAAAGCTTTTTAATCGGTAGCCCACAATCAGGTAAAAAACTTTTTAGTATGTTCCCAGCAGCAGGTGCTGTTGTACCAGTACGTTTATATGTTTGGGAGCAAAACCATAAAACATCAATTGGTTGGTTTAACCCAGCAGAACAATTAACAATGATTTCACCTAAGTTACAAATGCCAGGCAAAATGCTTGAAAAGAAAATCATGAACATTGCTGCTCAAGCATCACGTAACTAGGAGCAGACCCCATGAGGCTACTAAGATTGTTAAATAATCGTAATACTATAGTGATGTTAGTAGCCTTAATGGCAGCCTCAATATCACCTTTAGCTTTTACACTCTCAGCAACCGGAATGTATACATTCCACTGGTTAGGTATTTACGCAATATTACCTGCCGTGATTATTTGGTTTAGCATTCTGGCTTATTCAGCCATAGCACCAAATAAACAACTAATGAATATAATGATGCTATCTATTCTGGCTGGTATTATTGGCACCATCGCCATGGAGATTGTAAGAAGTATTGGCTTCAGTTATTTTAATGCCATGCCCGGGGACTTACCGATGCTTATGGGTGTTAAATTAACCAATCAATTTATGGTCGGACCCAACTGGTGGTCAAATTTAATTGGCTGGAGTGATCATTTTTGGAATGGTATTGGATTCACATTCATCTATTTAGTTCTTTTTGGCAAAGGTAAATGGTGGCTTGCCACATTATATTCAATAACTGTAGCAACTACTTTTATGCTAAGCCCAGTAATGAATATATTAGGTGTTGGTTATTTTGGCCAAGAATTTGCGCCGATTGCTTTTCCATTAACGGTGTACCTTGCTCACATTGCATGGGGAACCACATTTGGACTCATTGCTCAAAAAAGCACCAAACATATTGAATCATTGTATGAGAAAGAACGTCAATTATGGATAGAAATGAACTAATCGAGGCGGCCAGACAAGGAAGCTCAGAAGCAACAGAACAACTGCTTATTGACTGGCAACCAACACTAAAGAAAATGGCTTTTAAACAATGTACATCTAATGATGTCGATGATGCAGTCCAAGAGTCTTTAGCTATTATTTGGCGACGAATAGGGACGTTAAAAACGGTAGAAGCATTTCCTGGATGGTTATTAATCATTATCAAAAGAGAGTGTTCTAAGCTAATGAAATCAAATAATAATTTAGATGAATTACCAGAAGATTATCATGAATTGTTTTCTTATTATTCTAGCCCTGAATTACGATTAGATATCATTGCCGCTATTCACTCACTACCAGAGAAATACAGATCTGTCATATTATTGAGAGATTTAGAAGAATTATCGATTGGTGAAATTGCTGATAAATTATTACTAACAAGAATGGCAGTCAAAAGCAGGATTCACCGCGGACGATTAATGATGCAAGAATATCTGGAAAAATAAGGTCTTATCTTATTGGTCATTTTATATAAAAGCCGAGTGTTTTTAAACACTCGGCTTTTTGATCCCATTAATCGCAATAACACAACATTGTTATTTCACCGTGTCTCGATTAATAAAGATGACTTATTTTACTTTTACCCATACATCTGCTTTACCCGGCTCATCACCTTTTGTCCACCACTTAGCTTCCCATGAGGCGTTCAAATGCGTTGTGATATCACCACCGCTATAAGCTATATTTGTATCCCAACCAAGCTGTACATCACTGATTAATTTCCATGTTTCATTACTTGGTGTTGGTTCACTTGCTTGATTCCACCAGTTTGACTGATAAACAAGTCCATTATGGCTGACCGTTTCAGTTGTATAGATTGTTGCTTTATTCCATGCAGGGTATTGACCTTCTTCCGGATCAACAACATCACCACCCACTTTTTTTGCAACAGTAATTACACTGTTAGCTTGGGCATCAAGTTCACCATCAGTTACGCTAACAACAATTTCATATGTTGTATCTTGCTCTAATTGAGGCGCTTTTAATGTAATAGTTTCAGCATTATGGCTACCAATAACAGCTAAATCAGTTGGAATAGTCCAATCAAAAATCAAAGCATCATTATCAGCATCTGTTGCTTGTGCTGTAATATTGAGGGTTTCTCCAGATTTTACTTTATATAAACGATCTAAAGTAACCACTGGCGCATGATTTTCTTGTTGAGGTGTATGAGCAATAACAATTGAATCAGTTGCCGTTAACCCTTCAATATCAGTGACGGTTAATACAAATGTGTATTCTTGATCGCTTTCTGTCGCAGTAACATCAATCTCAGCTTTTGCTGTATCTGCATTAACAATAGCAACCTTATTACCCGCAGTTTGTTGCCACTGATAAGTCAATATTTCACGTTCAGGATCATAAGACTTCGTACCATCAAGGATCACAGTACGAGAACCTATAACGGTAATATCAGCACCCGCATGAGCAACTGGCGCTTGGTTTTCAGGTTCTACTGGCGGTGTAGTATTACCATGCCCAAGGCCTTCATGCATTGCATTTAGAATATCGCCATTATCAGCATCAATTTCCCAAGAAAAAACACCACCTAGATTATTTTTAAGGGCGTAATTACCTTTAGCGATTGCTGAGCGAGCATTATCATAAGTGATGAGATCACCAGATGATGCGTTAAAAAGATATGGGGCTTCAGCTTGTTCATCATAGCTATAAGTCCAACCTTCACCCATATGGTTATTGGCAATATCACGATAATCTAAAACGCCATTTTCCCATGTACCTTTAATCGGTCCAGTGGCTTTACCACTAAATGGATTGCCTTCAGTATAACCACTCACACCCGTCCAACCACGTCCATACGCGGCAACGCCAACCACTAATTTTTTAGGTTCAACGCCTTGGGCTAACATCGCATCAATACCTAGCGACGTATAATATTTAGTTTCTTCTTTTAAGCTCGATTTATGTAATGCCGTCTGGTGGTTTAAATCATTTAAATCAAAAGCACCATAGAAGTCATAAGACATCACAAAAATATTATCTAAGTATTGCTGAGATTCATTATAATCAATAACTGCAATCTTATCTGGACCTGCACTAATGGCTGAAGTCAGTTCATATTTACGACCAGTCTCGGCGGATAATTCATCTAACATCGTACGTAAATCTTTTAAAATCAAGTTATATGTCTTGCCGTCTTTGTCTTTATTACCAAGCGCTGGGTTTGCACCTTCACCACCCGGAAATTCAAAATCGATATCTAAACCATCGAAGAATTTCCATGTTTGTAGATAACGCTTTGCTGAAGCAACAAAAGTGGCACGTTTAGCGTCATCATCCATAAAGAAGAATGGGTCAGATAATGTCCAACCACCAATAGATGGCAAAATTTTCAGATCAGGATTGGCTTGTTTTAACGCCATTAACTGACCAAAATTACCTTTATACGGATCAGACCAATCAGCAACACCTGTTTGGCCTTTTTGAATCGCAGCCCACGGGTCGTGAATAGCTAATTCAAAATCATTAGTGCCTGCACACGCTTTTTGTAATGCTTCAAAAGAACCGCTAATGGTTTTAAGACTGTCGTTAATCCCATCACCACCACACATTGGTACAAAACCATATAGAATATGTGTTAGGTTTTTAGCGGGTAGCATATCAACGGTATATTTACGACCGTAAACACCCCATTCAACAAAATAAGTACCAACAACTTTATTAGTTGTGTTTGGATAAGCTTTATTATTTTCAATAAATTCCGTTTTTAATGGTTCTAAATGGCTACCATCAGTATCGGCAATAAGCAGTAATTTCTCATCTGAAACAACAGAACCGTCTTTATTAGACAGTTCAATTTGCATTTTATAACGACCGCCTTTATTCATTTTAAATGAAGCAGACTTTGCAGCACCATCACCTATCCAAACTTCAGAGCCATTAATTAATACTCGTGCTGTGGTTGCTGGCTCGCCTGAATAAGCATCCCATGAAACATCAACAGTTATTTCATCATGTAGCGCTTTTACAATTTTACTGTAAGCAATTTCATCACGATTAAGCTCTACAAGTGAAAATTTATAATCACCCCAACCAATAGTTGGTTTACCCGGGGCTGCTGCTTGAGATTGTCCAGAAAATAACGCTGTTGAAATCATTAAGGCTAATAGTGCTTTATTTTTCATTTATTTTTCGCTGAGATGTAAGAAGAGCGATGCATATTATTTAAACAAAAAAATAAATAAAGTAATATTTTGCAATTGATTGAATTTAGTCTGTAGGGGAATAAATTAATAGCGTAATCTCTGAAAAAACCAATACAATAATTCCAAAATAGAATTATTTATAATATTTCAATAAAACATAAAAAATATAAAACATGATATAATTTATTTATTATTCTATTTAAAATTGATTTTGTTTTATTTATAGTAATTAAGGAATTATTTATCTGTTATTTTTAATTACCTTATTACTTAATTTATTTAAAAATATATCAACAAGTTTTTAAATAAATTGATGCCTATATTTCCCTTATTCTTAATTGTAATAAAATTTAAACGTCACAGAGACAAAGAAAATTATTCTTTACGATTGTGCTTTAATTGTTTAATCACCGACTCTGGTGCCAATTTTTCTAACTCAGTGATACATGCATTCGCTTTTTCATTACCATGTCTAATATAAATATCACACAAGGCATACAATTGTTCTGGTGATCCCGAAATAAGATAGGCTTTTTCAAATGATGCTATCGCTACAGTTAAATCAAAATCTTGATGTAATACACCATTAAGATACCAATAATAACTATTATTATCCGCCAACGTGGTGGCTATCGTCATTGATTCAGCCGCCGATTTTTTTTGATTTAACCGTACTTGAGTCAGTGCTATTGCATAATATAGACTCGCTTCTTGCGGTAATTGTTTAATTGCATTATTTAAAACAACCAAAGCCTTTTCATCTTGATCTTGAGCACGATAATTATCAGATAAATTAAGCCAAATTTGACTGTTTTTCGGGTCAATTTTCACTAATCGCTGATAAATAACCTCAGCTTCTTTCCATTCACCATGCCAACGGTAGGCATCTGCCAATAACAATTGCTGATCAGGTTGACGCTGTAAATACGCGACAAAATCCTGATATGACGCTTCAAAATTATGTTTTTGATCAACATTCATCGTCTGGTAATTACGCAACAAATTAACAGTCGCAGCCATGCGCACATTAAATTCAGCATCATTTAAAAGCGGCGTAAGCATTCGCCACCGATGTTCAAATTTATATAATTTCGATCCCGTAATCGCCGCTTCACGAATAACAGGGCTGGGGTCTTTTAACCCCCGCGCAACCGCAACCAAACTGTTTTGATTTGGGTAACGAGCCAATTGACGTAACGCCTCGGCACGTTTTATAACGGTTTCATTTTTATTTTGAGCAAGATATGCCAATTGTTGTTCGATCGGCATATCTTGCACTTGATTTGTAGGTGCCGTCTCGGTTGCAGCATAAGATGAAATAGAAAAGCTCAACACGCTCATTAATCCTATCGCTGCATATTTTTTTATTTTATTCGTCACGGGTAACACTCCATACTATCGTTTTCTTTATCCGCCTTATTCATTAAACAATGGACTATATTAAAATTTAGTATGATAAACCGCCGCCCGTTGTGCTTCTAATCGCTTTGCATCACTGTATTTACCTTGCTGCACCGAATGCCCTAACATATTCAATATATAAGCAATCGATTTATCCGCGTGAGCAAAGAATTTTTGCCAACCCGCACACAAATAATTTAACCCAGGCTCACCGTCTTTAGTCTTTATGAATCGATTTTTAGGACACTCACCATGGCAGGCAAACTTATACTCACACTGTTGGCATTGCGTTGTCAGGGTTTTCGCTTTTGCAAACCCAAATTGTTGTTGCTTACGGCTATAAGCCAATTCATCTAATTTCTGATGGTGAATATTGCCAATTTTATATTCAGGATAAACGTAGTGATCACAAGAGAATACATCACCATTATGTTCCATCGCCAAACCTTTGCCACAAATTTCACCTAGTGTACATAATGGGTTTTTACGCCCCATCCATGTTTCAACACTGGCTTCAAAATATTGAACAAACACTTTACCTACATCGTTCTGAGCCCACTCATCAAACACAGCAATTAAGAAATCTCCCCATGCTTGATCAGACACGCACCATGGTTCCATAATCGATTGTTTGTTGCCGGGTATTAAACGTTTATCACCTTGGCGTAATTGAGCACTGGTTTGTTCGGTTTGAGGGGCGACAGTTCGAAAACTTTTTTGTTCTACAATCGGAATAAACTGCATTTGAGGTGATTTAACCACATCACGTAAGAAACGGTACACGTCAAGAGGATTACGGCTAGTGAGGTTATTAACACACGTTAATGTGGCAAATTTCACACCGTATTGATGTAATAAATCTACCGCTTTCATCACTTGCTTAAACGTTCCTCGACCCGCTTTATTGGTACGATACGCATTATGTAATAACTCAGGACCATCAATACTCAATCCAACCAAGAAATTATTTTCCACCAGAAACTCACACCATTGTGGGGTTAATAATGTGCCATTGGTTTGAAGGTCATTGGAGATAATAACGCCTTCAGGTTGATATTTTTGCTGCAATACCACAATCTTTTTAAAATAATCTAAACCTAGCAATGTCGGCTCACCACCTTGCCATGAAAAAATAATTTCAGGGGTATTTTGGCCTTCAATATATTGTTGAATATAGGTTTCTAGAGTCGCGTCATCCATTTGTGGAGAGCACCCTTTTTTATAGTCAAGTAAGTCTTCTTTGCTCAAATAATAACAATACGTACAATCGATATTACACACAGCCCCAATAGGTTTTGCCATAACATGTAATCGCTTTGAGGCTTTACCTTGGTACTGAGGCCCTTGAGTAATAATCATTTAAATTCCTATTTTATAACAAAATTAATAGTACAAAGTTATCTAACAAATAGACGAATCCATCTATTAAATCAAACCACGATATAAGTTCTAACTTCATAATAAACAAAAAGAACAGATAAATTAGTTATCTGTATCATTCCAATTTAGAAAGTTCTTTAACTGTATAATAAACGGACAATCATTACTGTTGAGAACATCATGTTTATCGCTTATTTTTTTACAAAAACAAAAATATTATTAACATTAACATTACTAAGTGCATTTTTAATAGGTTGTACCAAAACGCCACCACACCCTATTGCTCAGCAAATAAATCAAGATATGGTTCGTATTGATAGCGGTAACTTTTCTTATAACGCCAATGAATCTGAAAACTATCGCAGAAATTTTGCAAGCCAATCTATCATCATGTCAGATATAGGACTACGTTTAGTAAAAGACGTAAAAAAATAACACGCTCCCCGCGTATATTGGCAAGGAATCCATAATGAAAAATAAAATATTGTGTTATATAACGCTCACAAGTGCGTTACTTATTCCAATAACCTCTCTCGCAGCCCCGCCAAAACCTAAATTGATAGTACAAATTACGGTTGATGCACTAAGAGGTGATTTACTTGAACGCTATAAAGCCAATTTTGGTAACGATGGTTTTCGTTATTTAATGGATAATGGCACTTATTATACTAATGCATATTATCAACACGGCAATACTGAAACCATTGTTGGCCACGTATCTCTCGCTACGGGTGCTCCCCCGAGTGTTCATGGCATGGTGGGTAATGTTTGGTACGACCGTAATAAAGAACGCTTGGTTTATAATGTCGAAGACGGCAATTACCAAATGTTAAACGCCGGTGCTGGCGTCAATAAAGCAACAGAAATAGATCCTACCCAAAAAATAGCCACCAAAGATGGACGCTCACCAGATCCAATTCTGGCGACAACGTTTAGTGATGAATTAGCAATTTCAAATAATGGCGTATCGAAAATATTTTCAGTATCAGTAAAAGATAGAGGCGCTATTTCATTGGGAGGCCACCTAGGCAAAGCCTTTTGGTTCTCAAAAGCACAATCAGAATTTGTTACCAGCAATTATTATTACGATAAATACCCACAATGGGTAACAGATTGGAATCAACAAAAACTGGCTGAGCAATATTCAAATACACGTTGGGAGCTCTCTCTTCCCCCAGAGAAATACACGGTTAAAGAGAGCAATCCAGACTATAAAGTTGACCTCGATGGGTTTAAACGCACTTTCCCTCACCCATATAGCTCAGTCGACAATAAATATTACAGCACCACGCTAACAGTAAGCCCTGCGGGTGATGAACTCACCGAGAACTTTGCGAGCACATTATTAAGACAAGAAAACTTAGGCAAAGGGACGTTTCCTGATTATTTATCGGTAAGCTTTTCATCTAACGATTATGTCATTCACATGTATGGCCCGACGAGCTTAGAAACAGAAGATAACTTAATTCGATTGGATAAAACCATTGCCAAGCTTTTAAAGAATATTGATCAACAGGTTGGATTAGAAAATACCCTGATTGTTTTATCTGCCGATCACGGTGCATCAGAAGCACCGGCGGTTGTTAATGCATTAGGGGGCCACCAACCAGCCACCTTTGATCAAAAACAATTAATCTCCCCTCAATTACTGACACGTTTAAAAACTGAATTTAGTTTAGGAGAGGATGCCATTCGTTTGTATGCTCAGCCTTATATTTACCTAAACCATAACGTCATAAAAAAGAAAGGCGTCCCGCTTGAAAAAGTTCAGATGGTGGTTGCAGAAGAACTGTTAAAAATAAACGGAATTGCATACGCCGTTACCAGTACTGATATAGAGAAAAACCAAGTACCGAATACGCATACTATGCAGTTGGTTAAAAATAACTATCACCCAGCACGTTCAGGTGATGTCTATATCGTCTACCAACCACGAAACTTTATCAATGACATGGATGGCTTAACTATCGCCTCTACTCATGGTTCACCGTGGCGTTATGACACCTATGTACCGGTGATCTTCGCGGGATACAATATTGATGATAAACAGATTAGCCGTGAGATCACGCCCTATGATATTGCCCCGACACTATCAAGTATCTTAGGCATTACACAACCCAGCGGCGCAACAGGGCAGATATTAACGGAAGTGATCAAAAACTAACTTCTGAATTTATATCAACCTCGTAAATAACAATAAAACGCTTTAAATAACAAAGCAGCATTATTCACTTAATGCTGCTTTTTTTATTTACTGTCTTAACCATTAATGGCCACTCTTATAACAATATTTCTTGCCTCAAGCTCATCAATACGAGGATGATTCTCACAACAAGTAATCCGCAAAATGAAACAACAACCTCATCCCATTTTTGTGTTAATACGCTTAATTTTTCTTGTATTTTGTTCGTTGTTTGGTCAATTGCGGAAAAATAGGCTTGGGCTTACACTTTGCACAAATAGCATTCAAACCTCGCCCTGATTGAGTAATCTGTTGCCATAAAGACAGTGATAATTTTTTTGTAATACTGTGCGATTGAAACTGAGTCACATCTTGTTGCCAATCAGTCGTCACACAATATTGTTTTAATTGTAACTGATCACTGTGCTTTCTTAATACGCGGTAAAGTAACACTCTCACTTGGCTCCATTGCTGTTGTTTTACGGCATTAGCATAAATAAACCAAGCAGGTAACGGGTGTGTTTTATAATAGGTTATAGTTTTAAACCCAATCAACGTTATCACCACAATCGCAATAATTAAGGCGATTAATCTATGCCAATATTGGTGTAGCCACGAGCTTAATGTATGCGCAATATAAAAAGATTGTCCCTCAAGGGTAATAGTTTCTAATGTTTGGTTCTCAGTATTCCACCAGGTTAAATGAATAGCAGGAAAACTCACATTGCCGCCATTTTGAAGAACATAAACAACCGATTCTTTTCGCTCAGATAAATAATCACCACGGGTTTGTGAATCACTTAATTGATTAGGTTGAGGGTAGATTTGATAATCCGCAGTCGCTATTGGTTGAATCAGTTTTGGAATCAACATTGCTAAAGTATTCGACCCTTTTACAGTTAAAGTTCGCGTGATCGCATCCCCTGCTTTTAATTCAGGGTTAGATTGACTCCATTGCTGTTCAACCGAGAAATCTTGCCCAGAAATCCATGCCGATTGCTCACTTAATAAACCTGATGGAATAATAGCGGAGAACGCCTGTGGTTCAGTATATAAAACCCCTGTGGCATTGGTTGAATTAGGACGTGATACTTGTACCGTTACAGCCGTTGAGGGCACCACAAAATGTCCCTCAGCTTGAGGATATAATGTTATTTCCCAACGTTGATGGGTCCAGGTAATACCCTCTTTTTTTTCGGTAAAATTCATCGCTAATGGATTGCGCTGTTTAGCCACTACATTGGGTATTTCAATCGGTGCGATTCGCGTTCCGCCAGTAAACCACCGTGGTGTAATCACTTCGATATAGAGAATAATTTGTTGATTAACGGCATAGGTTGACGTCTTGCTGTCTTTTGTTTTGTGAATATTCTCTGTATCACTTAACCATGTTTTTATTGTCACTTGATCTGATTTATCAACCATATTGACTGTGCTTGCTTGTGCATTAACACTTATTGACAGCAATGTGAGCGCAAGCATAACCAAAACATAGATAGCGTAGCGTTGAAAATAATGGTGAGCATTATAGGGAGGCATTATTTAATCTCCTCGTTAGACACATCTTTTATATCCACTGATTGCGAACGAAGCTGCAATTGAAATTTAGCACGTAAAAAATACTTAGGATCAGCTTCTACACGACGCAACCATTTATCAGCTAGCTCTTGGCTGCCTAATATTTCGTTCGCATTAAGCGTCTCTTTTGCCATCATTGCAGCATCCACTTTTTCATCAGCGCCATCCCCTGTTTTAGGCTTATCATCACCTAATTCAAACGACTCTTCAGGACCATCAGTACTGCCTTTTTGGCTTTCACTAATACGATTTACTTCATCAACGATGCCTTGCATAAGGGCTAAATTGTTTTCGACCGGTGCTTTTAATTCCATTTCAAGTTCACCGCTATCAAGCAATAACTGATAAAGATCACGCGCAGCAACATATTCTCTTTGCCTTGCGAGGGCATTCGCAGCATTAAAAAGACTTTGGGGTGTTTTTACTTGTAAAAAAGTACTGTGAGATAATTTATATTCACCCGCATAATAATAAGCGATGCCTTTTTTAAGAGGATCTTGATAACGCTTTGCTGCGGTTAAATAATCAAACTGATTAAAATACCATTGCCCTTGTTGATCCGGCGTCAGCCAAATATTCATCCACCAATGTACTGTCTTATCCCACATCGTAACATCAGCTATCGGCTCATTTGTGGCCGCTTTTAGGCTTACTGTTTCCGCATAAGTGGTCGTTGAATAAAAACTTGGAAACACAATAGCCGCCACTAAACACCACTTGACTAACCACCCTTTTCTAAACCATAACAACATCAATAATGTTACGGGAAACAGCAAAAAATACCCCATGTCTTTCCATGGCATTGCAGATTCATTATTTAACTGCATATGGCGTTCAATATTACGGTTAAGTGCCTTGATATCACTATCATCAATGGTCACTTCCACTACGCTCCCTTGCGTGTTTTTTGCGAGGGACTTAAGTGATGCCAAATCAAGAGGTTCATTACTGACGCGATCGTTATTGCCCGCTGCCAGCACCAATAATTGATAAGGACTGGTTGAGAAATACGTTTCAAATGCTTTAATCGTTGCCGGGTTTACACCATCAGAGATCAATAAAACAGTCCCCGCACTTTCAGGGCCTAGTTGAGGCTCAATTAACGCTAACGTTGTTTCAGCGTTTTTCCCTTTTATCGGCATAATATCAGGCTGAATCGCCGCTAAAAAAGGTGCAAAAACAGCATCATCTTTGGTTAATGGCATCGCTAAATGCGCTGAACCTGCAAAAACAACTAACCCTGTTTTACCCCCCTGACGTAATACAATTAAATCTCGAATCTTTTGTTTCGCACGTTCTAAGCGATTAGGGGCAAGATCTTTTTGTAACATAGATTCACTGTTATCAAGCACAATCAATAAAGCGGCTTTATCTTCCCCAAAAGGTGAAGCTTCACGTTCCCATGTCGGGCCAGCACACACAATAATCGCCACCAGCATGGATACACTTAACAACTTCAGCGGTAATTGTTTTTTCCAACCACTATCACCAATGGTTAAAACTCGACGCAAATGTTGTGGTAGTTGTTGCTGCCATTCCTTGTTTGAATCTTGTTTCCAGCGTAAATAAATCACAATGGAAAAAGGAACCAAGAGCAATAACCACCACGGGCGAATAAAATGAAAATTATCGACAATTTGTTGCCACATCAGGGAATTAAACATGTTTTTCTCCTGAGTCTGGTGCGGCTTTATTTGACGATGATGTCAACTGTCGTCGCATCGTTGCAACCCCAAAGCCAAACAGATACATCACTACAATCAGCATAATCGGGTATTGATGAATCGACTTTTTAGGTCGATATGTGGTGCTTTCATATAACTGCGGCTCTAACTCACCAATTGCCGCATAAGCTTGTTCTAATTCATTCCGATTAATAGCTTGAAATGCTTGCCCTCCAGATACTTCCGCAACCCGATTGATCACATCCATATCTAATGCTTTCTCTCCAATCGTGGTGGGATCTCCCATGGCGATCATATGAATACGAACATTTTTAGCCGCAGCAACTTTAGCGGCATCAATCGGCTCAACATAGCTGCCAGTATCATTACCATCAGTTAATACAATCGCAACTTTCTCTCGAGGTTTCTCATTTTTTTCATTCTGCTGTTGAGGCTCGGTTGAAGTAGAAAGTTCAGCAGATGCACTTTGCTCAAACACTTTAATCGCGAGCCCGATTGCATCACCTAAATGGGTACTTTGGCCAGCCATTGTCACATCAGTTTGATTTAAGAGTGCTAACCATACTTTTTGATCCGCTGTAAACGGTGTTTGCACAAACGCAGCATCGCCAAATAAAATCAGCCCTAAGCGATCCCCTTGACGCGTTGTTGCGAAATCAGCTAATACTTCTTTCGCAGCATCTAAGCGTGATATTTTCTGAACACCACCATTATCAGATGCTGTTTTTGAGACAAAATCTCGCTCAGCCATGGAGCCTGATAAGTCCACGACCACCATCACATCTCGCCCTAAACTTTCTCGTGTTTGTGGTGGACCTAAAATAGTCGGCTTAGTTAAGGCGAAAATTAATAAACACCATGAAATAATTAGCAATGTTTTTTGCCAATAACGGGCACTTAACTGACTTGCCCCCGCAGACGGCGTTTCATCTAACGCTTGTACTAGCACATCAAAAAAAGGCACTTTTATCGCTGATTGACGGGTGCGATAAGCAGGAATAAACCAATAAATAATAATCGGTAATGGTAATAGCCATAACCAATATGGATTCACTAACTCCAATTGACTAAACAACATTTTGGCCTCCATTTATCTTTAAATGAAGTTCACCATGTTCGACTAACCATTGCTGGCATAACGTCATTAGTGCTGATAATTCTTGCTTGGATAATGGATACTGTTTTTGCACCAAAGATCGCATCCACTTCTGGCCAAGTGCATCATTAAAGACTGCATTTTGTGGTGAGCGATAATCATCTAAATCAGTAAGGAATTTTTCACCAAAGGCATTGGCTTTTTGAGGATTAAGATAAATTAATACCGCCTTCATCACTTCAAATACATCTAAAGGCAATGATAATGGCATACTGGTGCTATTTATTGAGGCTTGCATGACGGTCATCAGAGCCATTGCTTCTCGGCGGTAACGGTTATTCCACCACAACCTAATAGATTGAATAACATAATATAAAGCAACAACAATCAAAATAGCCGCAACGACTTTCCAGCCAATAGTTTGAGGAAACCAGCTCACATGATCAGGTATTGTCACCTCACTCATATTTCTTAACATGTAATTACTAGGTGGTGCATGAATGCTCATTATCGGCCTCCAATTGCACGTTTAAATTGTTCAAGATGATGACCCGACGTATCCGCTTCAATCAATGGCAGCCCTTTTGTCGCCATCAGTTGAATTAATTGCTCTTTCTTTAAATCTTGATGTTCACCTAAGCCTTTATTGGCTAAATCAAACCGCTTAGCATCACTTAAATTAAGTTGATACGCCCCATCACCCACCACCCAATGGCTGTATTGCGATGGAAACTGAGATTCAAAAGGATCAGAAATTAATACCCCTAATACATCATTATGTTTTTGTAGATGTTTCAGATGGGTAATTTCATCAACCGTGGCTCCATGCCAATCACTTAAAATAATGATGGTGGCTTCTTTGAGTTTCAAACGACCTAATAACGTAACAAATTGAGTAAATCCAACCTCATAGTTGTCATTACTGCTGACATCAAGCGATTGATTCACATCAGACAATAGCTGTAATCGATGCAGCAGGTCAGCTTGAGATCGCTTTGGCTTTAACCAATGAATTTGATCAGGAGTATTAATAATAAAACCAACACGATCGCTATCTTTAAGAATGCGCCATGCGGTCAATGCTGCCAATTCTGCGGCAACCACTGATTTCATGGTATCAATGGATGAAAAGAACATACTGCTGCGTTGATCGACACAAATAATAAAATTACGATCTTTCTCTTCGGTATATGAGCGAACATGGGGTTTTCCCGTTCGCAGCGTCACTTTCCAATCAAGATTACGAATGTCATCCCCTAATTGGTAATGTCGTAACTCTTCAAAATTTAATCCCCGTCCTCGAAAAATAGACGAATGGCGACCCGACAACGCTGTACCTGCTTTTAAATTGGGTAATAAGCTGAAAAATCCCGCTTGAGATTGTAATTTAATAAGTTGGCTATATTCACAATGAATACGGCTGTCTGTGCTTTTTTTACTCATAAAAAGCCCTACCCAATAACAACATAATCCAACAATTCATCTATCACTTGTTGTTGAGTCACACCATCAGCTAATGCGTCATAGCTCAACGTAATCCGATGTCCTAATACCGCGTGTGCCATTGCTCGAATATCATCAGGTTCAACATAATCTCTCGCTTGTAGCCATGCATAAGCACGGGCACATTTGTCTAATGCAATTGAAGCGCGAGGACTTGCTCCCACCTCTATCCAACGAGAAAGTGACGATGCTAAATAACGTTCAGGTTTACGCGTTGCCATCACTAACGCCACAATATAACGTTCACTAATTTCAGATATTTCCACCAGCGCAAGCTCAGCTCGTGCTTGCATCACAATGGAGGGATCTAATTGAATATTAGTATTAGTATTAGTATTAGCGTTATTTTTATCGGTATCAGGTTCAGCGGTTAGCTTAGGATCGGTTTCTTCACGGCGCACAAGGCGAATAATCTCAAGTTCAGCATCATCATCAGGATAATCAACACTGATCTTCATAATAAATCGATCCATTTGCGCTTCGGGTAGTGGATACGTTCCCTCTTGTTCTACGGGATTTTGCGTCGCTAGTACCATAAAAAGTTCTGGTAATACGTGCGTTTTATCTCCGACGGTTATTGTTCTTTCTGCCATCGCTTCCAATAACGCCGCTTGAACTTTTGCGGGTGCGCGGTTAATTTCATCGGCAAGCACAATGCTATTAAAAATAGGTCCCGCTTGAAAATGCAATTGCGGTTTACCATTTAATTCTTGATAGACTTCAGTTCCTGTTACATC
The DNA here is from genome assembly GCF_021236965.1 of Photobacterium carnosum. NCBI lineage: Bacteria > Pseudomonadati > Pseudomonadota > Gammaproteobacteria > Vibrionales > Vibrionaceae > Photobacterium > Photobacterium carnosum. The sequence goes on from NZ_WMDN01000014.1 coordinate 46,718, forward strand.
GGAAGGCAGTAAATCAGGCGTAAATTGAATTCGTCCAAATGAGGTCTGTAAATTATCCGCCAATGACTTAACTGAGCGTGTTTTTGCCGTGCCGGGTAATCCTTCAAGTAAAACGTGTCCCTGCGTTAATAACCCAATAACAAGTGCACGAACCACATCGGATTGACCAATCACCGATGCCTCGACTTGAGAGATAAGCGTTGTAATAGCTTGTTGAGTTTGATTCATGTTTTCTCCTTATACCCACTTGCCTGATTATTGACTGCGTATTATCTTAATCAAATCCGCCATAACTATTGGTTATAGTCCTCATCAATAAAGCCGTTTCTTAAGTGCATCAATGACATTTTTAGGGGCGTATTGTTCCAACTGAGTAATACAGACTTTTGCTTGTGATGATTTCGCTTTTAACAACAGATCACACTGGGCAAATAAATGCTGCGGATTTGCACTCAAACTGAACGCTGTTGCTAATGCATTTGCGGCTTGATTGGTATTACTCTGTTCTAAAGAAAGACCATAAATATACCAATATTGCGCATTTTGAGGATCAACGGCTGTCGCTTGTTTAAAATAAGTGGATGCTTGTGCTTTGTCGTTTAGACGTAATAATGCCAGCCCTGTGCTATAACGTAATGCCCCAGATTTAGGTTGCGCGATGATCCCCTGCTGCATTAATTCAACCCCTTTCATTTCATTGCCTTGTGCTCGATATAAATCAGCAAGATTGACATAACTATTAACAAAGTAAGGCTCAACTTTTATTGCCTTTAAATATGCCTGTTCTGCTTGTTTAAATTCTCCCTGAGCACGATAGACATTGCCTAAGTTTGTCATTCCAAAGCCTCTGTCGGCATTAAATAATTGAATTTCAATGTACTCATCTAATGCTGGCGATAACTGTTCTCGCTGTAATGGGTTCCACTCTGGCCAATATGCCGCTAATGCTCCTGCCGCTTCCGTTCGCACACCAAGTACTTTATCGGTTAATAACGGCGATAATATCTGCCACCGATCGTAAGCTGAATATCCAGCAGAGCCTTGAATTGCGCCTAAACGTATTAATGGATCGTCATGTTTTATTGCTCGTCCTAAAGCCACAATCGTATTCTTACTTGGAAAAGCACCCAAGCGCTGTAATGCTGAACCACGAATGATCCCCGCTTGTTTTACATCTTGAGCCGTGTAAGACAGTGCATCACCTGCGCCTCGATAATTAATATCAGCGGCATAAAATGCGACCGCAAAATGTTGTTGATTTCGAAAAGGTGAATCAGGGAACCATTGACCGACATGTTTATCTGCCCAAGCATCATCTTGTTGATGACATTGAGTACAGACATTGGGGGTACCAATATTTTTACTTAAATCAGGACGAGGAATTTGCCAACTATGATCACGTCGAGCATCCACCCCCATATACGTCATTTCAGGCATATGGCAAGTGGTACATTGTGAGGCTTCTGTGTTTGCTTTATGAAAAGTATGTTTTTCCGGCGTATATTCTGATGCTATATGGCATTGACTACAGACGGCCTGTTCTGGAATCTCTAATTTGGTTGAATGCGGATTGTGACAGTTAGTACAGGTTACCCCTTTTTCAGCCATTTTTGACTGCATGAAAGAACCATAAACATAATCTTCATCATAAATCTGACCATCATTATGGTATAACTCAGACGTAATTAAGCTCGGTAAATAACTGTCTAGCAGTGAGCCTTTAACGTGTGCTTGGTCTTCATTTAATTGCACTCGACGACTATGACATTGCGCGCACACCGTTATTTGATCTGTAAATTGAATTTCTTTGGGCTGCAAGGTTGAATGCCCTTCTTTAAACACCCATTCTTTAACAGACTTACTTAAATCACGTCCAAAACCATAATGAGCCGTAGTGTTTTTTTGCTCACCTTTAGCCCATGAAATATGATCACTGGCAGGCCCATGACAAGCTTCACAACCAACGTTTATTTCAAACCATTGGGTGTTATAAGTATTCGTTTTAGCATCATAGTTTTTCTTAACATCGGTAGAATGACAATCTGCACACATGAAGTTCCAATTCTGACCAGTGTTAGTCCAATAAAACGCATCAGTTTTTTCCATTTCAGGATAAAGATGATACCAACGCTGTCCTCCTTGCTCTTGCGCTCTAGCATCCCAAGCAAACGGAATTAATTGAATACGTCCATCGTCAAATTCCACCATATATTGCTGTAGTGGTTCAAAGCCAAACGTATAACTAATTTTATAATCATGAAACTGGTTATCAGGCCCTTCAATATTGACCCAATATTGATCGCCTTTAGTAAAAAAACGATTCACTTTGCCTTTAAATTTGATCGTCGCATCATTGAAATCACCTAACACACTGTCTTTATCAGCGTGCTTCATCGCCATGTCGTGATCTGAGCCTTTCCATGCCTCGACCTGCTCTTTATGACAATCAATACACTGATCACTACCCACAAAATCCGCAGCAAAAGCCGTTGATGTCAACATCATTAGGCTTATCCATACTTGGCAAAAAATAGCGAAGACTGTTTTATCAATCATATACATCCTTGTATTGATATTAACTAAATCATTGTATTTAAAATAAAATATAGCGATATTTCAGATATAGCTTATATCGGATGAATTTTCCATTAGCATTAACGGTTATGTGAATAAAAGCGGTTTATCTTAGATAAGAAAAATGGGCCCCGAAGAGCCCAAATATTAATCAATATTTAATTACTTACTCTGCGGTTGTTTCAGTTTTTCCATTACCTGATCCAAACTAAAACTTGCCGCTTCTTGACGAGGTGGGAACGCTTTAAAGGTTTCTAGATATTTGCCTACATACGCTTGTGCCGGAACAAACATATACGCGTGATCTAATAACCAATCATAGTAAGTATTTGACGTTACATCAGCGACTTCATATGGGTCCATACGTAAATTAAACAGTTTAGGCACACGTAGGGTAACAAAAGGTTCGGCCCAAATTTGTAACGTACCTTTCATACGTTGCTCCATGAACACAGCTTTCCATTTGTTATAACGCAACGCAGCTAAATCACCATCATCGGTAAAGTAGAAGATCTCTTCACGACGACCTTTATCTTCTTTTCCTGTTAAATAAGGTAGGAAGTTATAGCCATCAAGATGATTTTTAAAACTCTTGTTACCGAGTTTAGTGCCTTCTTTTAGCTCCTCTTTAATCTTGTCGTTACCCGCGATGGCTGCAAATGTTGGTAGCCAGTCCATGTGGTGCATAATTTCATTGGATACAACACCAGGCTGAATCTTACCCGGCCAACGAACCATTGCAGGTACGCGGTATGCGCCTTCCCAGTTAGTATTTTTCTCACTACGGAACGGCGTTGTACCCGCATCCGGCCATGAGTTCATATGTGGGCCATTATCCGTTGAATAAAAGACAATGGTATTATCTTTAATACCTAGCTTATCTACCGCTTTTAATAGTTCACCAACGTGATTATCGTGCTCGACCATACCATCAGCATAGTTACTGATACCGGTTGAACCTTGAAGCTCAGGCTTCACGTGGGTTCTAAAGTGCATACGAGTCGCATTCCACCACACAAAGAAAGGTTTATCAGCTTTCACTGCACGTCCCATGAAATCAATCGCAGCCGCTGCCGTTTCATCATCAACCGTTTCCATACGCTTACGGGTTAGTGGGCCAGTATCTTCAATTTTACCATCGGCATAAGAATGGATAACACCACGAGGACCAAACTTTTTACGGAATTCTGGATCTTTAGGATAATCAATATTCTCAGGCTCTTCTTCTGCATTTAAGTGATAAAGATTACCGAAGAATTCGTCAAAACCATGATTTGTAGGTAGCATTTCATCTTTATCACCGAGGTGATTTTTACCAAATTGCCCCGTCATGTACCCTTGAGGTTTAAGTACTTCAGCAATGGTCGCATCTTCGGCTTGTAAACCAATATCAGCCCCTGGTAAACCTACTTTACTTAATCCTGTACGTAGTACCCCTTGTCCAGTAATAAAAGTTGAACGCCCCGCTGTACACGATTGTTCAGCGTAATAATCAGTAAACATCATTCCTTCTTTGGCGATGCTATCAATATTGGGGGTTTTATATCCCATTAAACCAAAGGTATAAGCACTAATATTAGATTGCCCAATATCATCGCCCCAAATGACTAAGATATTTGGCTTTTCTGCTGCAACAGTATATCCAGAAGCGCCCATCATCACGGCGGCTAGAATACTTAATCGACGGTGAGTTCCCTTTCTAACTGGCATATAAACTCCTGTATACATGAATAAAAAATATCTCTATATTTATAGTCTACAAAGTAAATACCAGCCACACTTAATTAACATAAACTTCACGTTTATTAATATAACAATGTCGCAATGAAAATATCTTTATTACTTATTTAAGATAAAATGCCCACACCAAAGTCTAGACAAAGATCTCACTTCCTCACTTTTCCGCGATCCATTCCTTATCACCAAGCTAATTAAAACCATATAGAATCAATATATTAGTTAATAAAATAACTTTTGGTTATAACGCCTATAAAGCCAATAAGGAGTTAAACCCTAAGTAGTTCATCGAAAAAAAAAGCACCATTACGGTGCTTTTTATTTTAATCAATTTACGTTAAAGATCGTAACAATTACACCGATTCTTTTACCAAAGCAATCATTGTCCATCCCGCCTTTGCTTCTAACGTCGAAACATCTGTAAATGGGAAAATATTTTGCTTTAAATCAATGACAAATAATGGAATAAGTGACGATCCTTTATATTGCTGAAAATAATCCTCAAGGGTGAAATTATCACTTAACTTAGTATGCTTAATTTCGGCACCTTGATTGATTAAACTGGCTAATTTTTTATAACTAATATCATCGCCGAAAAGTACAGTACCACTATGAGCTTGAGTTGCAGAGTGCTTCTCTAGGCCACTATTATGTCGACGACCATTTAAACGAAAGATATTACGTTGTCCAAAATCCGTTTCATAATGGCTTGTGGCAACCGCATTAAAGTGTTTATCTGGAGTAAGTGCCAACAAATGGCCTACCCCAATTAAATCCAAATATTCATCGGCATGGCTAGAAACCGCATTACCATAATACGTTTCTAAACCAGCCATTCGAGCGGCGCGAATATAATCCCAGTTAGAATCAGTCATCACTACTCGACAATCATATTTTTTAAGGGCTAATCCAATTTCTCGCGCAACATCATTAGCGCCAACAATTAAAAAGCCTTTGGGTGATGGCTCTGCAACCCCAAGTAAGCGAGCAATAGGCCGAGCAGTTAAGCTTTGTAGCACCACCGTACCGATAATCACCATAAAAGTCAGTGGTACTAAAAGTTGAGCACCAGCAACACCATCATCGATTAATTTAAGGGCAAATAACGCTGAAATTGCAGCAGCAACAATCCCCCTTGGTGCAACCCAAGCTAAAAATAGTTTTTCCTTAAAGGCTAATTCACTGAATATTGTTGATATAAAAATAGAAGCGGGTCGTGCGACTAATTGGATCACTACAAATAATGCAATTGCTCCCCAGCCTAATGCATGAAAATCAGCTAATTGGATCCGCGATGCTAAAATTAAAAATAATCCAGAAATTAATAAAATAGTCAGATTTTCTTTAAAGTGAAGAATATGACGAATATCAACATCTTTCGCATTCGCAAGCCACATACCCATGACTGTAACCGCTAATAAACCCGCTTCAGATTCAAGTACATTTGCACCAGCAAACACACCAAGCACAACCGCTAATACAGCAAATGGTTGTAAATATTCAGGTAATAAGTGATTTCGAAGCACATAAGCAATAAGCCAACCAGCTACAGCACCAATCACTAATCCAACTAATAGCATTAATCCAAAGACTTCTAAACTGTGTAGTTGGCTACTAGAAACAATAAATTCGTACACGATTACGACAAATATAGCCCCAATCGGGTCAATCAATATTCCTTCCCAACGTAAAATATTAGCAAGTTTAGCTTGTGGCCTTACGGTACGTAATAAAGGCACGATCACTGTTGGCCCCGTTACAACTGTCATCGAACCAAAAAGGAACGCCAATGACCAACTGAAATCTAATAAATAATGGGTGGCAACACTGGTAACAACCCACGTAATAATTGCACCAAGAGTGACAATACTTTTTACATTTTTTCGTACCGTTTTTATTTCAGCAAAATTCAGGGTTAAACTACCCTCAAACAAAATAACCGCTACCGCTAATGAAATCAGGGGAAACAGTAAATCACCAAAAAGTCTATTCGGATTAAAAATCCCAGCCACAGGGCCAATTAATAAACCCGCTATCAGTAATAGTAGAATTGCAGGTAATTTCATTCGCCATGCAAGCCATTGACATCCAAGCCCAAGCACACCAAGGCCTGCAATCGTCAATCCAATCATCTCTTGATGCATAAATAGATACTCTTTTTAAAATAAAATAAACCAGCAACCATTATTATTATCCTTTTTACAGTTACAAAAAAGCCGATGGAGGCTTTATTTAAAAAGCACAGCATCGGCATAATATAATTGTTATAAAGTAGCTGTATATCAGTTAGCGCAGTTGGCGCGAACGGAAATTACGGCCTTTAATACGGCCTTTTTCTAATTTTTGTAATGCCTCACGTGCAACGTCACGTTTAACTGCAACATAAGCACAGTGATCAAATACATTGATCTTACCTACAGCAGCACCAGCAATACCGTTATCACCGGTTAGCGCACCTAGGATATCACCAGGTCGTACTTTTTGCTTTTTACCACCATCGATCATTAAAGTGGTCATTTCAGGACGGAAAGTCGGTTGTTCTAATAAATCGCCAGCAGGTAACGCTTCGCCGTTAATTTCACGATCAAGGTAATCTTCAAGCAACTTAACTTTGTAATGCTCTTTATCACTGAATAAAGAACATGCAAGACCTTTACTGCCTGCACGGCCTGTACGACCAATACGGTGTACGTGTACTTCAGTGTCACGTGCTAAATGGTAGTTAATCACCATATCAAGATTATCGATATCCAAGCCACGCGCTGCAACGTCAGTCGCGACTAAGATTGATTTACTCTTGTTAGAGAACAATACTAAAGTACGGTCACGTTCACGTTGTTCTAAATCGCCATGTAATGCAATTGAACTAAAGCCGAAGTCTTCTAAATCATCAGACATCTCTTGTGCTTCACGTTTAGTGTTACAGAAGATCACACATGATTCAGGACGGTGTAAATTCAATAGTAAACGCACAGCATCTAAACGCGCTTCATTACCGCTTACTTTATAAAAGTGCTGTGAAATACTGCTATCATCATGACTAGATTCTACTTTCACTTGCACTGGGTTGTTCATAATGCGTTTTGCAATCGATGCAATTTGATCAGGGAAAGTCGCACTAAATAGCAATGTTTGACGATTGCTTGGTGCCGCATCAATGATCACATCAACTGAATCTTGGAAACCCATTTCTAGCATACGGTCAGCTTCATCAAGCACTAACGTATTAAGTTCATCAAGGCATAAGAAACCTTTGTGAACATGCTCTTCAATACGGCCAGGTGTACCAACAATAATGTGTGCGCCATGTTCTAATGAACCAATTTGAGGTCCAAATGGCATGCCACCACACAACGTCAGCACTTTAATGTTATGAATTCCACGCGCTAAACGACGAATCTCTTTAGCAACTTGGTCGGCAAGTTCACGTGTTGGACACAAGACTAATGTCTGAACACGGAAACGTTTTACATTAAGGTTGTTTAATAATCCTAAGCCAAACGCTGCTGTTTTACCTGATCCTGTTTTACCTTGAGCAATGACATCCTTGCCATCAATAATAAGTGGAAGACTCTGAGCTTGAATAGGTGTCATAGCTTCATAACCTAGTGAGTCTAAGTTGCTCAATAGATCAGAATGAAGATTTAAGGTAGAAAATGCCGTCTGACTCAAAATGATGTCCTGTAAACGTCAACATATATCAGTATTTTCAATAAGAAACATGACTGTATATGTACTAAAAATAAAATCAGTATGTCGAAATACATACATTGGGTGCCGACACTAACAGCTAACGCCTTTGCTGACAATGTATACAGCTATTTTGCCGTAAAAATATTCAACTAAAACGTATGACCAAATGATGGCACACAGCATTAAATACTGTCAGGAGATTGACTTACTGAGTCAGAATTATACAATTTAGACATATATTATATTTTTTATTCGATGGCCCATATGAAAAAAAATGGATTTACCTTAATAGAACTTGTCGTTGTAATTGTTATTTTAGGTATTCTCGCCGTTGTCGCTGCACCTAAATTTATGAATCTACAAGTTGATGCTAGAAATGCGGCATTAAAAGGTCTTAAAGGAGCTATTGCTTCGGGATTAGGTATCGGATATGCAAAAATGGCAATTGCAGGGTTAGAAAATTTACCATATGTCTCAAATACCGATACATACCCAGGACTAAAAATTGATAAACATAATTTGCCATTTGCTGGTTGTTCAATACAAAATCATACAAAAAGTTGTACGTTCATCAACGGTTATCCTGATGGAGATTCTACCTCTTTAGAACTATTAGTTGCTAATTTAACTAATGATAATGATTGGAAGATAATCCGACAATCAAATCCTCAGAGTCTTAGCCGTACAATCAAGATTACATTTAGTAAATATGTGACCCCAAAGACTACTTTTGATAATCTAAAAAATTGTTATGTTTTATATACACCACCAATATCTACAGAAGCAAGTTATACGCTAAATCTAATAAAATGTAGCTAATTAATATTGACTGAACATCTTAAAAAAACAACGTCTATTTATTATAAAAAACACTATGTAACCATTAATAAATAGGCGTGAGTTTTATTCTTAAACAATAAAATCCGCATATAAAACAACAAAATAAAAACCAAACTCATTTAATGAAAGTTAAGTTCACTGCGTGGATAATTGCACAAATTACATTGCTGTGCGATCATCACAAAATCAACTTAAAAATCCATTGCTTACTATCATTCATAGTCCACAATATTATAAATGAGTGAAGCAGCTATTGTCCCTTTTTACAGCAGGAATTAACCTTTATGAGTCAGCCAGAAAATGACCTCATCAAAGCAAGTGAAAATAAATTACAAAATGAATTTAATACCACTCAATTTCAGATTGCTCGAGCACTAAGTATTACATTCAATGTCATATTAATTCTTGCTCAAATAAAATTACTAAAAGACCACGATATTGATATAAAAACCTATGGCGTTTTCATTTTTTGTAACATTAGTATCTTAGTCAATATCCTTGCACCAAAGCTAACAAAATTAACGCTTAAACAAGTAGGAAAATACAGTGCGATACCTACAATAATCAGCGTGTTTTTATTTCTCAGCCAAACCCTCGCTTAATAAAAAGTAAATAGCCGATTAATCACCTTACAATATTAAGAGATTAATCAGCTATTTTACTCTTTATCTTAATAAGCTTTTATATCAAATTTTAATAACATTCGAGGTAATACATCATCAAGGTTCTGCACATCATGATCATTTAATTCAATAAGATTAAATCCATATTTAGCATACAAATCTTGCTTTATTTTCTTACGATGGGCATATTTAGGATCATCTTCCAATCCCCAAAATTCAATATATACTTTACCGGTTGGAAGATAAAAATCACAATAAAGGTCTTCTTCAATCGGCAATTTACGCTCATAGGCATGCACAATACCCGCCATATAAAGCCAATTATCAATCAGCATTTCAGCTTTAGAACGTACATAATGACCATCAGCAGAGCGGTGTTTTGCTTCAAATTTCTGTCTAAAATTTGATACTGAATTATCAGTACTTTTAACTTCAGCATTAACACCCGTAAATTCATTAACAGAATGTTGTAAGCTATTATTTGTTAATACTGTTTCATCCCACACCACATAGGGAATACCTGTACGTGAATCTTCTTTTTGAATACCACCTAATCGAGAACCAGATTGACTGACTTTCCAACCTTTAACGGCTTTATTGATCCAACCAAGCTCATCAAGTATTTGATTTATTTTTTGTGACGTTAATTTAAAATGACCGCTTAGTTGAGTTGCTGATAGCTTTTTACCCTCAAATGATGGTGTTGTAATAATCTCTAATGCTTCAGGCCAAACAATATACTGCCCAAAATGAGATGATTGTTTATACTCACCTTCCGCTGCTTTACCAATATCTGTTAACCGCCATTCTTTATTGTCACGAGTAATATAACCCGCTTCAGCTAACTCACTAAATAAATTTTTAGCAACAAGCCCCCTTGTTTTTGCTAACTGCGACGTTGATATTTTAGATGCCATCATACTCATCACCATGGTTAAAATTGTAATAATATTAACTTTAGTTACGGATCGTTATAAGTAAAAAAGCACACTCAGATTACTTTCAATATTTATTCACTATAAAGTTAGATGCATATCAAAAATATAATAATATTTAATTCTAAATAACGCTCATTTTTTGACTATACATATAATTTTCTGACTCCTTCGAGACTCTGCCAAGATAAATAACCGTGCTCTACTTTGTTTTTCCATTCCGACCATTTTCATAAATTCGGATATAGAAAATCCTTTCTGACATTAAATTGAAGCATAGGTAATTATTTAACCATGGCTGTTAAATAGTGGTAATCAGGAACAATTAAATAAAAAGCAGTAACAAGAGGCTATTACTGCTTTTTTATTTAATCTCTAATCAAATTACTTATCAATGGTAAAAGTAAAGAATTGACTGGTACCATTATCATTATCACTAACAATGTAACCATTAGCTTGTTTATTTGTTTGATTTTCAATAGCTATTGATTCAGCTTTTGTAATAACTGCTTTACCGTTATTTTTTATTTCTTGACTATATGTAGTCAAATTAATTGTTGATTTATTAACTAAGGCTTTTAGTGGCAATACACCAATAAAACTCCCTTGAATCGCCCCATCATTAATACTGCTTTCATTATTACCTTCAACCGATGCCGTAAAGACCATACTATTAGTCTCTTTCCAGTAATCAGCACCAGAGAAACAAGCTTGAACACCATTAATCTTAGGTAATTGAACTTGATAAACTTTTAAAGAAGATAATGTTTGAGTTTTACCTTCTAAATAATCCATTAATTCTTTTTCATTAATAGTAAAAATGGCATTTTTACCTTCATTACCGCGATTAAAAATAAAGATTTCATTACCTGTATTGGCAATACCTTCAATATTAATTTTTTCTTGTTGAGTGAAATTTGCGGCTTTATGCAGTTGAGCATACAGGTTAGACAATGATAGTTTTTGATTTTCACCACCATTAACTGGCATTAAATAAGCTTGCTCACGTAATACCGCTTTACTGCCAGAACCCATCACTAAATAATAAGGATGATTAAGGTAGTTAACCATTGTCATTGATTCAAAGTCAGGCTTTATTTTATGATTAATACGATTTTGTTCATTAACCGGAAATTGGTCAATTAATGTTTTTGCGTTAATTTTAAAATCGTTATTTACACTAAATAGCCATGGCGAATCATCACCCACAACCATGATTTTACCATTATTCACAACCATGCCTGAGCCTGAAGAAAGATTATGATTAATGGTTGAATTCGCAATATCAAATGTAAATGAATGCGATGAATCAGCAGATGGTGAACAACCTGTAACAAGTAATGTTAGCGCGCTAAGAATACTAATTTTTGCTATTTTTTTGATATTCATTAAGTATTTACACATTGAAATGTTTAAAAGTAAAAAAATATTACGCTCATAATTCAAAGAAAAGAAGATCTGCAAACATATATTTTATAAAACGCACGATAAAATAAATAATCCCGCGTAATAAAAAGAGTAACCATAATTAATGATTACTCTTTTTTATAGGATCTTCGTATAACGGCTACCCTAAATAATTAATGACGCACTGGTTTTGCTAGCCATACTAATGGGATCAATAATAAACATAAGATCCCTGACAACCAAAATAAATCGACCGTTGACATCATATAGGATTGTCGAGTAATCACATTATTCACCGCATCAAGGTTATTACCCATTGAATGGATAAACTGACTGACTTGGTGATTAGCAAGCGTAAATCCTTCTGCAATGCGTGAATGGTGAAATTCCATTCGTTGATCCCACATTGTAGTAACAATTGATGATGAAAAACTACCAAATAAAGTCCGGAAGAATGTTGATAACGCGACCGCATTCGCTATTTGATCTAATTTAACACTATTTACAATTAAATTTTGGAGTGGCACAAAAAAGGCCAACGTTGCCGCCCCCTGAATTAATTGTGGCATCATAATATAATCAAACGAAGCCGCTAAATTATAAGTACTCCGCCAAAATCCAACCACAGCAAAGATCAAAAAGGCATAAGTTAAAATATAACGAATATCTGTTTTTTGAACTAATTTACCAATAATAGGCGCACTCACAACCGCTAAAATACCGACGGGTGCTGTCGCATAGCCTGACCATGATGCGGTATATCCCATCACCGCTTGTAACCACAACGGCAATAATACGGTAGAGCCAAAGTAAACCATATACCCTAAACTCATCACAATTACTGCAATCGTGAAATTACGTTGGGTAAAGAAACGAAAATTAACGATTGGGTTATCATGATACCATTCCCAAATGATCATACAGCCCCAAGAGAGAACAGCGACCAGCGTTAATCCTAAAATTAAATTAGATTGAAACCAGTCATGATCTTTACCCAAATCAAGCATCATTTGTAGGCTACCCGCCGCCACCACTAATAGCCCAATTCCCATATAATCGACGCTTTCACGTTGGGTTTTTGTTTCTTTACCTTTCAATAAAAAGAACACTAATGTACTGGCAATAATTCCGATGGGCGCATTAATGAAAAATATCCATGACCACGAGTAATTATCAGTTAGCACACCACCTAAAATTGGCCCCATAATGGGTGCAACAACAACCGTCATTGACCATAACGACATCGCTAACCCATGCTTTTCTCTGGGAAAATTTCGCAATAAAATACTTTGTGATAATGGTGCGATCGATCCAGAAACAGCACCTTGTACCACGCGGAAAAAAATCAACATGCCAATACTGCTCGACATACCGCATAACATCGACGCAATAACAAACCCTATAGTGGCAAAGATAAATAATTTCACTTCACCAAAACGACGGCTTAAAAAACCCGTCATCGGCATTGAAATCGCATTTGCAGCACCAAAGGCGGTGATCACCCAGATACCTTGATCGGTTGATACACCAAGATTACCCGCGATGGTTGGAATCGCGACATTGGCAATCGATGTATCTAAAATCATCATGAAAGTTGCCATTGATGTCGCGAAGGTAATCAACAGCAGTTTAATGCCTTTTAATGGTACAGATTCATTCATTACATCACCTACGCCTTAATAAGGCGGTTAACGAATATCTCTACCTTTTTATCAACAACGGCTAAGCGTTTATTAGTAGTCTTCTGTGCACTTTCATTGGCGGTAAACACAGTATAATCAAACGGCTGCTTAACTGTCGCTTTGGTATCAACTGTGACAGCCATCGACATACCGACACGTAATGGATGTTGTTTAATTTGTTGTGAATCAATATAAATACGGACAGGTACACGTTGAATAATTTTAATCCAGTTACCCGTCGCATTTTGAGCAGGTATCGCTGAAAACGCACTACCCGTACCCGCACCAATGCCCGCAACAACACCTGTGTAGGTATACTTATCACCATATAAATCAGATTGAATGGTAACAGGTTGTCCGGTTTGCATATTATGTAACTGCGTTTCTTTAAAGTTAGCTTCAACCCAAACATTATCTAATGGCACGATAGTCATTAGTGCTTGACCTGCTTGAATTTGTTGACCCACTTGCACACTACGATTAATAACCATACCGCCTTTAGGCGCATAGATAGTGGCATTTTGTTGATCAAGATAAACATGACGTAATTGCGCAATCGCCATTTGAACTTGAGGATTATCTAAAATATGTTCTTGCGGCAATAATGTTTGTAGCGCTTGTAATTGTTTATTTAACGCAATTAAGTTTTGCTCTTTAATCATGACCGCATTTTTTGCATGCGATAATACTTCAGCTAATACTGAGCCATCTTTATCACCCCCAATTCGACGCTTATAATCTTGCTTCGCTTGGGCTAACATGACTTTTTCTGCTGCAATTTGGGCTTTTAACTGTGCTATTTTTAAATAATTACTTTGTACATCACGAACCGTATTTTTAAGGTTAGCTTCCGCTTGTTGTTGCTTTAATAACAATGGATTACGATTCAAGATAACGAGCTGTGCACCTTGCTCAACTTGTTGAGTATCATCAACATTGATGGCATTAACCGTGCCAGCCTCTTGGGCGGTGATCATTATTCGCTGGCCTGCAACATACGCATCATCTGTACTTTGTGAAGTGGTTGGCATGAGTAAATAAATAGTCACAGCCACAGCCATAACGATGACGATAAAAACACCGAGAATAATATTGCGCTTTTTTTTAGAAGTAGAATTAAGAGGTTGCTTTGTCATATTGGATCTCATCTTATTTATTGTGCTAAGTGGCGGTAGTTTATTGTTGAGCGTGATAACCGCCACCGAGGGCAACAATAAGTTGTAATTGATTTTGCAGCGTGGCGTTATCAGCATTCGTGGTTTGAATAACCTGTTGGTGCCATTTTATTTGTGCATTATTCATTTCCGAAAAGCTGGCTAATCCACGCTGATAACGGTGCTTAAAAATCATATAAGCTTGCTGATATTGTGTGGTTGATGCCACAGTAAGCGCTTGTTGTTGTAATGCTTCTTGTAAATTAACAATCGCATCAGAAGCTTGTTTTACTGCTGTAAGAACAGATTGGTTATAAATAGTTACCGCTTGGTCATAATGAATATTGGCCGACGCATAATTGGCATCACGAACGCCGCCATCATAAAGCGGTAAAGTCGTGGCAATGGTTGCGCCACTTAAAAAGAGATCCGCTGGGTTCATCGAAGATAATTTTTGAAAAACGCCCATGACCATTAAATTCATATCAGGATAATAAGCCGCTTTAGCTTGTTTTATTCCTTGTTGATTCGCTTCAACCAACCATTTATTCGCAATAATATCCGCGCGACGACCCAATAAATTCATTGGAATCGTCGTCATGGTATTCAATTGATTTATTGGATGTGCATTTGGCGTTAATAGCGTTCCCAGTTGCTCTGGCGTTTTAGCTAAATATAACGCTAATTGGTTTTTGGCTAATTGCTGTTGAGTGATAGTCATTGAAAGCTGCGCTGATAACTTATCAAGATCGCCTTGCTGTTGAAATAATTCCGCTTTGCTTGCTAAACCACGATGAATTTGGTCTTCAATAACGGCTCTTTGCTTATTCGTTTCACGCACTAACAACTGAATATTCTGCGCTAAGCGGTAATTATTCTGTAAGCTAAAATAGCTACTGGTAATCGCCGCTGATAACAATAATTTAGCTTGTACTGCTTGTGCTTCTAATGATAATTTTTGATTGGTCGCAGCAGCAATGATTGCCTTATTTTTACCCCAAAAATCAAATTGGTACGAAAAAGAAGGCAGCAACATTCCTAACGCTGAAAATTCCGCATGATTAGGGGATAAAGAGTGTAAATTAGCCCCCATTGCCCCACCACTCACATTGAGGTTTAAGGTTGGCTTATCACCCGCTTGAGCCAAAGCAACCTGTTGAGTGGCTAATTCAATACGCTGTTGAGCTTGCTGTAAGGTTAAGTTATTCGTTAGCCCTAATGTGATTAATTGATTTAATTGCGGATCCTTAAATTGGGTCCACCAATCTGTTTTTATATCACTAAGATCACGCTGATATAAATGAACTTGTTGGGCGGTAAGTAGCGAATGGTGTTGTGGTTCAGAGGGCGGAATCATACTACATGCCGATAATAGCAACACAACCGCCAAAGAAGATGCGGTGCGAGTGATATAAAATGCTTTCATTTTCTGTCCTAAATTACTTTATGGTATAAAGTATAAAGTGGAATCGATTGTTGTTATATACATCACAAAGGAAAAGACTGTTGCAGACAAAAAACAATAAAATTGGCTTTGATTTAAACACCATCGCAATATTCGCGCGCGTAGTTGAACGCCAAAGTTTTACGCTAGCGGCTGCTGAATTAGAACTAACCAAATCAACAGTAAGCCGGAAAATTGCAGAATTAGAACGCTATTTAGGAATTAGATTATTAACACGCTCAACACGCCAATTAGTGCTAACGGCAGAGGGTGATGCTTTTTACCGTTCTTGTTCACAGATTCTAGACGTCTTAAAACAATCTGAACTTGAAGTTACCGCAAGTCACGACTTAGTTTGCGGTACCTTAAAAATGGTCATGCCCGTAGAGGTAGGAAAAGGCTTTTTTGGCGCTTGTATAAAAGCATTTATGGCTTTACATCCTAACTTAAAAATACATCTTGAATTATCAAACCGTAAAGTTGACCTTATCAAAGAAGGCTTTGACGTTATGATACAAGTGGGAGAAATTGAAGATTCATCGCTGATCGTCAGAACGTTCCATCATTCAACACGAGTATTAGTAGCAAGCCCTCAATACATAGAACAGTACGGCTTACCCCAAAGTTTGGCCGATCTAAAAGCGCCTCATCAACAAATTAAAATGATCAGTAGTGTTCGTACGGGTAATAAAAATGTATTAGAAGGACTACCTTATCGTTTTAAGGTCAATACATTAAGCGCCGCGTTAGATCTCTGTTTAGATGGTTTTGGGATCACCTATATTCCAGAGTTTTTGTGCCGTAATCTTATTACTGAAGGAAAATTGGTCCATATTTTACCCAGCCTTTATGCCTCACAAGTTCCTATTCCCATCAGTTTTATTTATCCAGAACGAGACTTAATGCCTCGACGATTACGTGCATTCATTGATTTTACAATCACACGTTTTCAAGATGAAATTGAGCGACGTAAAAAAGACAGCTAACATCATTTTAAATAAAGATTTTTATATAAGCGTGTGATGCATGGTTTTAATAACCATCGTTATATTAAAAAGAAGTCATGATGGCTTCTTTTTAATAAGCAAAATACCAACAATCAAACTTTGCATAGATATACGTATATTGACGTCGCTTTACATCCCAAAAGTTAACATAAAGCTATCGTTTATATGAGCATAAAATAATGAAAACTACTCGCAATGTTATTTGGGTAATGATTGCCACAATATCAACGCTTTGGTTTGCAGTGGAGCCGCAATTCTTCACGTCAAACAACCTCTTTGAGTGGCGCTCAGCAATAATTCAATACTCTGGTATTTTATCTCTGATATTAATGTCCATCACCATGATATTAGCCATGCGCTTATCTGTAATTGAGAACTGGCTTAGTGGCATGGATAAAGCTTATCGCATACACAAATGGCTAGGTATCAGTAGCATCGCACTCGGTATCTCACATTGGCTATGGTACCAAATTCCTAAATGGCTAGTTATGTCTGGCATCTTAACAAGACCGGCTCGTCAGCATCATTCAAAACCAGTTGCAACTGAGTTTAGTTGGAATGCATGGGTCAATAATTTGCATGGCTTTGCTGAAAACCTTGGGGAGTGGGGATTTTATTTACTATTGGCCTTACTGATGATCTCGCTATGGGCCACGGTAAAATATAAACCCTTTAAATTATCACACCGCCTAATGTCAGTTGCCTACTTACTTATCGTTGTTCACTCAGTATTACTACTCAAGCATACTTATTGGGGAGAGCCTATTTATTACCTCACATTAGGCTTTGCTTTTATTGGCTCTATTGCGGCAATGTATAGTTTATTGGGTTTTGTCGGACGCAGTAACCGCCACGCTGCTGTTGTTGTCTCGACGCGTTATTTTCCACAAGCTGAAACAATGGAATTAATATTAAAACCCAATAGTGCTTGGCAAGGACATACAGCAGGACAGTTTGCATATTTACAATTTGGTAATGAAGATCCACATCCATTTACCATTGTTTCAGGCACTACCGACCCTGAAATACGGTTTTTAATTAAAGCCTTGGGAGACTTCACCACGGGATTGTACGAACGGGTAAAAATAGGTGATGCAGTAACAGTAGAAGGCCCTTATGGTCGTGTTAATTTTGACCTTAACAAGCCACAAATCTGGATTGCGGGTGGTGTTGGCATCGCTGCTTTTTTCGCTATCTTAGAAACACTCAAAGGAAAAACCAATCATCCTCAAATAGATTTATTTTATTGTAATCGAGGTATTGATAATCACTTAGCTGACGAATTGTACTCTCTTACACAGCAAGCCGACGTAAGGTTAAACGTCATAGACACCCTCCATTCACCGCGATTAAATATCGACTACATCGCAACTCAATGCGGTAACGTAAACGATTATGATTTTTACTTTTGCGGGCCAGAAATCTTTTCAAAAACACTAACAAAAGCGCTCGCTACATGCCATTTTAATATTGAAAAAAGTTACCACGAAGAATTATTTGTGATGCGCTAAAAGAAAAACACCATAAAAAAGACGACATATTCCTGCTATGTGTATCAACACTATGGCGACAAAGGTAACGTGTCTCTTTTTATTACTGTCGTGTAATCACATATTCTATAAATAATATAGATACGTTTTGAATTATCTCGATTTCATCATCAATATAATTCTCAAAAATAGATATAACATAATAAATTGACATCCACGGTATATTATTTTGCTTAAATTATTAACATAACAACAACCACTAACAATCATAGAAAAAACAATTAACCAACATATAGAGTATAACAATGAGATTAAGATCTAACTTATTATTAAAGTAATTTTTGTTATTTATTTATAAGATAATCATCAGCGTTTTTTTACTTCAATTAATAAATAATTATTCCATCTGTCTTTATCAATGAGAACAACATGGAATATATTTTTACACTATGTATAGTTGGGCTTGTCGCCTACTCAATGTTAAAAAAATTCAATCCCCAAGCAACATTAATTACCGCAGGCTTATTGTTGCTGGCTTACGCATCCATATCAGGTATTGCGCCTGTACTTGCCGATGGGAAGACGCAAGGCGCACTATTTTTTGACCTATGGCAACGTTTTACGGAAATCACCAATACCCGTTTAGGCAGTGTCGGTTTAACACTTGTCTCTATTGCTGGTGTTTCAACCTATTTAAATCACATTGGCGCATCTCAGGCGTTGGTGAAAGCCACATCTCGCCCGGTTATGGCGGTAAAAAATCCTTATGTATTGTTGATACTCGTTTTAATATTTGTATCACTAATGTACGTGTTTATTACTGGCGCAACATCGTTATCATTACTCTTAATGGGCACACTTTACCCAGTATTACGTAATGCGGGTATTAGTGCGAAAACAGCCGTTGCTACCATCGTTATTCCAACAGCATGGGAATATGGCCCAGGGCAGATTAATGCGGTTATTGGTGCCAATGCGATCAATGTTGAAATTATGGATTTTGTGGTAAATCATCAAACCATATTTCAAGCAATGCTACTTATTTTAATTCCTTTGGTTAACATTGTATGGCAACGTCATTGTGACCGTATTGATGGCTATAACCCATCAGAAGATAGAGGTAAGTATTTAGAAACGCTAGAAAAGCAACATGACGATAATGATACTGTCCCTAAGTTTTACGCATTACTTCCCATCTTGCCTTTTATCTTTTTATTTGGATTTTCAAGCATGGTAATGAAGTCTATTACGATGACAATTCCAATTGCAATGATGTCGACAATCAGCATCTGTATCATAATAGAAGCAATAAGATTTCGTTCAATTCAGCGTGCCTTTGATAATTTTGAAGCATGGCTAAAAGGTACCGGAATGATATTTGCGAGCGTATTAACATTAATGATCGCTGCTGAATATTTCTCAGCGGGTTTAACCAATATCGGCGCTATTAACACCTTAATCGATACCGCAAAATCATTTGATCTTGGTCCAAGCGGCATTGTCATTGTCTTTTCTGGTTTTATTTTATTAACCGCATTTATTACAGGTTCAGGCAATGCGCCTGTAATGGCTTTTATTCCTATCGTGCCTCAAATTGCAACTAACTTTGATGTTAATCCTCTACTTCCATTACTGCCTATTTTATTTGCAGCTGGCATCGGTAGAACAATGTCACCCGTTGCTGGGGTTATTATTACCGTTTCAGGCATGGCAGGTTTAACACCTATTGATGTCATCAAACGTACCAGTGTCCCAATGTTAAGCAGTATGGTTGTCGTCTTAATTATGGCGGTTATTCAATACTCTTAACTCACCATAACCGCCAATACTCACGCTACAGCATTAGAGTATTGGTGGTTTGCTTCACAGACACTTATCGCATCAAGCAGGTGTAATTTAAGTTGGTTTCTTAAATTGGTTGATTATAAGTGGTTTCTTAAACATTCCAATGCAGGTTCGGAAGGAAGGTGAACTGGTTTCGTTGGGGTATACTTAAATTGAACACCTTCAAGATTAAAGAAAACTTATCTATTTAAATAAAGTTAAATGAATCCAAAGAAATAAAAAACTAATAACTAAAATGGAAAATAAAAATTTAAACGTTATCTCTTAATGATATTGGTCGCACTAGTCTTTGTGATGTGGTTTGCGTTAATGCCATCAGTAGCACAAACATCAGCAACGAGTTTTGTTACTGTATTAATTACGATTATTACTTAATATAGGTGTACTAGCTAAAACACTGTGTGTATTAATCACATTATATAATGTAAAGAATCTGTTAGTGTCCTCATAAATTAAAGAAATTTAATATGATTAGTAAAGTGTTTATCTTCGTCACTGGCCAAGCATCCATTGTTAAACATATCGACTTAATAATACTGAATAACTTATTCTCTTATGTTCTTAATTAACGTACAATTTGGGCATACATTGTTGCTCCATTGGATGTACAAATGAAGTCAGCTGCATTAAGAATAAGAATAGATCCAGAATTACATGATAATTTCCTAAAGAGTTGCAAAGAATTAGATCTCTCTGCATCTCATATTCTTAGACAATTTATGAAAGAGTTTGTTGATAAAAGTAAAAAGAAGACACAAAAAGAGTTACTTGAAATAATTGACAGTGTTGTTAACAATCAAGTTTAACTGTATATTTAAACAGTGTTCGGTAAGGGTTTTAGAAAGGTTAATATGACTGTAAATACAAAGAAAGAATTTAATGTTGTAAGCATGTTCTCTGGCTGTGGTGGAATGGATCTAGGCTTTAAGCAGGCAGGTTATAATATTTTATGGGCCAATGACGTAGATCCTGATGCTTGCGATACATATGAAGCTAATATAGGAAATATACATAGAGGCGATATTTCAAAACTCGATATTCCAAATATTGAAGATGTAGATGTCTTAGTTTCTGGATTTCCTTGCCAGCCATTTTCAAATGCAGGCTCAAGAAAGGGAACGGATGATCCTCGAGGGCAATTATATGAATATACATTTAAATTTATCGAAAAATTAAATCCAAAAGTTGTCGTTATTGAAAATGTAAGAGGGCTTCTGAGTACTAAAATCCCAAACGGGAAGTTAATAGATGAATTAGTAAGAAGATTAAAAGATGATCATGGTTATCATGTTACATATCGACTATTGAACTTGAGTCATTTTGGAGTTCCTCAAAAAAGAATTCGTGTCGTACTAATAGCGACAAAAAATGCTAACTATGCTGCACATTTATTTCCTGAAGTTGTAGAAGGTAAAGACTTGTCAATTGAAACCACCTTAAAAGGCTTAAGGTCTACACAACCGAATCAGAATGAATTGATGAAGTTAAACCCACAAGCCTTGCATTATGGTTCTTTAATTCCAGAAGGAGGATCTTGGAAAAGTTTAGATTATGATATATTACCTGAAAGATGGAAAAAAATTCGCGACGACATGGTTAAGTATCACTATCCAAATTTCTTTAGAAAATATGCAAAGCATGAAATTCAAGGAACTATCACTGCTGCATTTAAACCTGAAAATGCTGGTGTATGGCACCCGACGAAAGGACGTATATATTCAGTTAGGGAAATAGCTCGTTTTCAAACATTCCCCGATAACTTTATTTTTTATGGCCGAAATATAAAATGTAAATATCAACAAATCGGAAATGCTGTACCACCATTAATAGCTAAAAAAATTGGTGAACAATTAAAGCATTATTTAAATAATACAGCGATTTGTGAACTGAAAAGGTATAAAGTTGAAAGTACAGAATTAAATGTAAACCAACCTATTGATAATCAAAAAATATCGGTGAACTTAGTTTAAGGGAAGTCTAGTGTATTTAAGTCGTGAGTTAGTTGTAAAAGCGTATGGTCAGTTAGTTGACATTGACGATACTGCTGGCAAATCGAGAATGGAAAAAGTAAGCGGAATTCGTTATTTACTCGCAACTAGCGAACTACTGAAAAAGCATAACTTATTATCATTAGATTTATGTGTTGATAATAGAGAATTAAGAAAAGAATTCGTTGATGCCGTTGCAGAGGTTATTTGCATAGATTCTGAAAAAAATTACACGAAAGATTTTTTTACAGATATTGGCAAACATAAAGATTTTGGTGTTGGTAGTAATTTCTTTACTACAAGACTTGCGAATAGTCGTGCACAGGAAATTAATTATCCTGGCAGACCCTCTAGTTTACTGAAGCTAAATCAAGAAAATATTAGTATCTTAGGAGATGCATGTTCTAAACTTACAACTGATTACTCTTTGATTACAATTAAAACACCGTTGTCAATATGGATACTCAGGAATACTAATTTCAATATTGAAATCAGTATTTCTGAACCTGCTGAAATACTTGAATTAATTAAACAAAAGTTAATTCACAAATATACGCAAGAAGTGGCTGATTATCTAACTCCTAATTTAGTCGAACTCTCAAGTATCATCGGCTCTTTATCTGAACCTTTATTTGAAACTGAACAGTCAATACTAACTAGTTTATTGGTTAAAAATATAGAAGTTCCAACAGAAGATAATTATATCGATTCAAGTGAAGCTAACCCCCATGTAATGAAAAACGACTTGAGTGATGATGATGAGATTCTTTTAATTGTTAAAAAACTATTAGAGCGTGGATCTAAAGGAATACTTTTTAGTGGACCGCCAGGAACAGGGAAAACTTGGTATGCCCTAAAGATTGCCTTGAAACTTATTGATGGAAATATAAATAGATTAGATAGGGTTCAATTTCACCCTTCATATTCATATGAAGACTTTATTGAAGGGATGGTATCTACTGGATCTATTTCGGGAAGTGAACCGCTATTCAAAGCAAAAGATAAAACCTTTGTTAATTTGTGTAATGTAGCTAAAGAAGATAAAGATAACGCTTACTTTTTAATAATTGACGAATTTACCAGAGGCGATCCGAGTAAAATTTTTGGAGAACTATTAACTTATATTGAAGCTGATTATAGAGATTTAAAGTTTATTCTCCCCTATTCTGAAAAAGAATTTTCTGTTCCTCATAATATCATTCTATTTGCTACAATGAATCCATACGATAAATCAGTAGTTGATTTAGATGCTGCAATGGAAAGACGTTTTGATGTAATTGAGCTGCCCCCTAATGTAAACACATTAACTTATTTTTTGAGCAATAATGGTATTAAAAAAGAAATAGTTGGAAAAGTCATCACTTTTTTTAACAGGTTGAATAGCTTGTCTGACCATGGTTTTGGTCATACATACTTTAAGAACATGAAAGAAGAGGAAGATTTTATTTTACTTTGGAATCATAAGCTTAGATTTCAATTAGAGGAAATGTTTAGGTTTAAAGAAAATGCTTATAAAGAAGTAAGGGATTTATACCTTGAAATACTATCAGAACAAGGAAAGGATAAACTTCAGTGAGGATTGAGGTAGGCCAAGAACGAACAGAAATAGATATTGATATATCAGACATTATTCAAGAAGGAGGTAACTTAAATATACTACCTCAGGTGAAAAACTACTTCAGTATTGACTACAAGCCTAAAAAAAATAAATTATCTCTTGTTGCGAAAGGTTATATTGGTTTAATACCCATTACTGCCGATTTAGCAATTGATATAAGACCAAAGTTTTCTATTAATAATTTGGCAAGAATTGTATCTATTTCACAAGGGAAATTCAAATCAATAAGTTATTTTTCTAAGTACTATAATGAACAACCGGATGCTTCAAAAGTAGTTAGTGAATTCCTACTTGATAGCTTTATCATCGAATTGGAGAAACTTTATTCAGAAGGGGTTTTTCGAGAATATTTAGCCAAAACTGAGTATTCCTCTTTCATCAAAGGTAAATTGAATATTGCAGATTCGATTAAAAAATTATGGTCTCATGGTCATTTCAATAAAGCTTCTGTTAAATATTATGAATTATCACCAGAAACTCCATTAAATAAGTTAATAAAATACACCATTGAATATTGTTTAACCTTGCTTCATCAAGAATTTCTTACCCCGTCGATTCAAACTAAGCTTATTTATTTTCATCAAGGATTTTCTAATTTTGAAATAAATCCATCTGATGATTTTTTAAAAGATGCTTTTGAATTGATAAAGGGGAATAAAATCCCTGAGCTTAGACATTATTATATCAATATATGTGAAATCTGTAGGCTGTTGCTTACTGGTTCTGGTATTGACTTTGATAACCATGGAACTATGTTAAATATAAGTAGTTTTATAATTAATATGGAAAGTGTTTTTGAAAAGTTTCTACTAAACTCGATTAAAAATAGAAAGGCGCTACTTGGTGATAATTACATCATATTAGATGGAAATGATGAAGGAAAAAAGAAATTTTTTAAACCTCCAGGGCGAGGAAGGGGTGATGCTAAACCTGATATAATCATAAAAGTTAATAATAAAACAACAATAATTGCTGATGCAAAATATAAATTCAAATCAAAAGACAGTGATAGATACCAAGTTATTTCTCATGCTTTAAGTTATGAAGCTAAAGTTGCAGTTTTAATCATGCCTACAAATGATTCTGGTACAAGGGTTGTAGAGTTGGGAGGAGTTGGTGGTGTTTTTGAAATTAGAGTTTATGAAGTTTTTGTTGATATATCATCTAATGATTTAGAAGCAGAAGAAATTAAGTTAATGAGTATACTTAAAAGCTTTATCGATACTGAAGTGACATAGTTAATGGGTAACTATAATGGGAATGTTGCAAAAATTGAGTCTTCGCTCAAGATCACTTCTTTTCTCATTTAATCTGCCGACTTCTGCTGGTATGGTATTGTTCGACCCGACACATACCATACCTAAGAAAGCCTATAATTCTCGTCACTGACTCTTTCTGGGAGCCTTTCCCCTAGCACGCTTTCCATGAATCAAGATAAAGGAAACAAATATTTTAGCGAGAATACCTATAATTATAATGATTGTTCTGTACTTATTAGAATTACAGACATTTAATTGCAGGTAATTAAAGTATTTTTAACTAATAGTTGTTGTAGCTTAATGTGTGTAGTAGTTAAGTTAGCCATTTTGTTATACTTTAACTAATCCACATCCACTTAGTTAAAGTATAAATTCTAACTAAATTCGGTCCAGATACGAGTTAACTGAACGACTAACTCACAGTGATTACTCAACTATTCCGTTATAACAAACTTCACCAATATCATGCCATATCAACGAACATTCCCACCAATTTCACATAACATCTGTAATGACTACCAAATTTATAAACTGATGAATAACCCTGTTTTTTTGTGATTAGCTTACGAAAATCACCCAAAGTGATAATTTAGGTTCGGGCAGTGTGGTTAACAAAATAGTAACGTTATATTAAGGCTTATTTGTGATGCTTTTTTAGGGGAAATTACTGTTTCAGGAAGATTCTCACGAACACTGATGATAATGCGCGATATTAGTGCAAATTCATTAAACCCACACAACTATCATTAAATATTGTAGTTATCATAAGTTTAACCTGTATACATTAACTTGAACACTTAACATATTGCAAAAGCATAATTTAACTTTCAAGAAAGTATAATCACATGAAAATAAAAATATTATCAGTGCTAGTCATGTCTGCACTAGCCATGACAGGTCAAGCACACGCTAATACCAGCACCCCCTATTTTGAACAAACATCACAAAATATTTACCAGAAAATTCAAAACAAGCTCAACGATATTAAATCGCTGGCTGAAAATAGTAACAACATAATTGTTGGTGAAGATAAACAACGTTATATTGAAATTAACAATACGCGCTACCGCTTAAATAGTGATAACTATTTGTTGTTTGATTTCCCGAGTTCATTTACCGACGAATCTAGCTTCCGTAATGTTTTTGACTTTATTCCACCAGAATGGGAACTAACATGGAATGACTTAGGTGTTGTGATTGTTAACACCCAATTCGGTAATTACGACTATGGTAATGGTTGTTTAATTGAATATATGCCAGCGGCCACTCAATTAGATGCTGATACTCGCGTGATAATTGAAACAGCATCCTGTGCATGGAATAGCAACCTGCTACCGTCACATTCTCCTGCCTCCCTTTCTCTTCTCGAGGCAACGCCTGATACCGCCACTCTGACATGGGATAAGGTAGAAAAAGCAGATCTCTATAAAATCTACCTCGATGGTATGATGATTGCTCAAAGTTCTGCTACCAAAAGCTTAACTTTCAAGGATATTAGCCTGTCCTCAGAAACCCGTTATAGCTACCAAATTGAAGCTTGTAACCAATATGGTTGTGCAGAAGAAAAAAGTGCAACATTAGCAGTTGAAACGCTACCGACGCCAGAGGTTATCCCTAATACACCCCCTCCTCCATCACTGATTAATAACGGTACACGTACCAATATCGTTAACTGGAATATCACTTCTGGCGCAACACATTATCAAGTATTCCGTAATGGGGAAATCATTGCCGATGATCTGACGGATGTCAGCTTTGTCGACACAGCAGCCACTGGTGTAACACAAAATACCCAATACCAGTACGCCGTTGCCGCCTGTAATGACACCGGTTGTTCTGTGCCAAGCCAAACGGCTGATGTACATACCTCAGCGATGGATAAACTAGCCATCAATGTTAAAAATATCGATCCGAATACCAATTCTGTCGGTGTGAACATTCGTAGCCAATACACCAGCAACCAAATATTCAGCGAAAACAAATCTTATTCAAAAAAAGGTATTTATGATTACGGCCGAGGGATTTACTTTAGCCAAAACGATGGCGGTAAGTATTGGGTGCAGATTAATCGCCAACCAACAAACGGTCAGATCTGTCAATCAGACTCACACAACTATAAACGGACACAAGGCCAGAATGTTGTTGCTGTCCTTGACTGTTTAACGCCTGCCACCTTAACGTCACTTGTTCCACAACAGATCACCTTGCACCCGACACAAACTGACTTCTATCTGTCGATGCCGCTATTACATCGTGTGGCTGATGGTAAAGAAATTATTACGTCTTCATACATCATGACCTCTTCGAATGAAAAGGTAGTGACTATTAGTAAAAACGGCAAACTCATCCCACAGGCCGAGGGCGAAAGTATCATCACAGTACAGGCTAATCCTGAATACTATGACGTCGCTACACCGATTACTTATACTGTTCGTGTCAATGCACATCAACAATCTGTTGTGTTGCAAAACGTCGAGATTGGTCAGTCAACGCTGCTATCTCCTCGATCTGAACACCAAATTATCGCACCAAAAGCCAAAACTATGGTACGTGCCTACTTGTACGCTCAGGATGCTTCTGACACAACCATGCCAGCGGTTAATATGACACTTTCTGCAAACGGTCAAACAATGACCACTGCAATGACGTGTCCTACAGAAGCCAAAGTCGGTCCGTTTGATGCTCCAAGCTATGATCGTGCAGAAACATGTTATAGCATCATTGATGAACAAACCGCCCGAACTTTCATTGACAACAATATGGTAATGAACATCAGTACCGATACTGGTCTGTCGATGACAACCATGCCGAAAGTCAATATTCACTCCACGTTAAACCTGAAGCTAGTTCCTGGTTATAACGATCGCAGTGAAGCACTAGCACCAGACATTGATGCATTTAGTGATACGATCAAACAAGCCTATCCATTATCGACCGTCAACATCTCGGTACGTGAATCAGTAGAAACCCCTTCAGTATTGAACCAATCCTTAGATATCGTGGAGAAAATCCGCAAACTGGAAACTGATGGCCTCTCCTACTTCTATGGCCTTGTTCCGGGCGGATGCTATGGTACCGTCGGCTTAGCCTTTGTCGGTGGAACGTCTGCTGTCGGTCGTGATGCATCTTGTCCACCCTACTTACGTTCAGTATTCGTGCATGAGTTAGGACACAACTTTGGTCTTAACCATGCTCCAGGCTGTGGTAAAACTTCATCTGAAGCATTCTGGAACTCAGACGCATGGGAAGGTGTAAACCTAGGAAAACACAGCCCATCGCCCTTGTTTGATCGTACTAACAACAATGTGATATCACCAAAGGATCCATCAATCCATTCCGATTCAGATGTCATGAATTACTGTACCGGTGATCGCTTTACCCAGTACAACTACAGCAAAGTGGCTAGCCACATCAATGCAAAATCGTGGTTCTCTAACACCACAACAAACCTGCTTCAAACGACAGAACCAACACTGATGATTTCTGGTGAAATCGTTGATGGTAAAGTGTGGCTTGACCCCGTAATTATGTCTGATAACGCTATGTATGAAGACAATGGCACAAGTAACTCCACATTCACTATTTTGATCAATACGACCGATGGCGCAGTGATGTATCCCGTACATTTCAATGAGATCGATCATAGCGATAAGAAGACCTTCAGCTTACAAATTCCGGCTTCGGCACACATCAATGCCATTAAAATGTTTGAAGGCGAGCATGAAGTAACGATAGAAATAAAGGGCTTGAAAGAGCAAAAAACAAAAGCAATAGACCAGTCTCCACGTACTAACACCGTGGAACTATCAGGTAACGAAGTCATCTGGAACCACGTTAAGTATCCGTGGTTAACAGTAGTTCACATCAAAGCAGACGGTTCACGCCAAGCACTGAGCATTAATGCTACAGGCGGCAGTGTAGATCTCAGCGGATATGATTTAACACTCGGAACATTAAGTTTCAGCCTATCTAACGGGATAAGCAGTGTGATGAAAACAGAACAGCTATAACCGCTGATTGGTTGATCGTATAACCTCTAACATGCCAGTGGGATCCCACTGGCATTTTTTTGGTTCAGTTACAACGTTGACGAAATCAACTAAAGAGTTAGAGTATTAAATAAATAGATCATCATATTAGGTATGACAAACATGTTTAAGTGTAATAATTACGCTTAATGTGACACTTAACCAACGTTTCAATCAATACAACTTTGTCGTTCGATTTTATGTTCAAAGACAACCACATCACCACCTTCTCCCAGTAGCTCTGTTATTTCATCCACGACTTCTTGCTCATCTTCCGCTTTAACTTGATTCGCTAGGCTTTCTTCAGTGATAAAGACGAAAGACTGGACACCCATAATTTTTTGCTTAGATACTGCCATTCCAAATAAATAGAAAATACTTGTGATAGCGATAAGAAATCTACTCACAGTGTGTTTAGTTTTTAAAGTAAAGATATGGCTGTCCTATGTTTAGCATTACTGAATTTCAAACGTAAAAAAGCCCGCAATTGCTTGCGGGCTTCTCTATTTGGCTCCCTCTACTGGACTTGAACCCGTGATACACGGATTAACAGTCCGCCACGCTTCTAATAAAAAGAAACCAACTGAACTAAGAGGGAATTGTTTGGAATCAGGAACCTGACTCACTTTTCTCCAGACGTAAAAAAGCCCGCAATTGCTTGCGGGCTTTTCTATTTGACTCCCTCTACTGGACTTGAACCCGTGATACACGGATTAACAGTCCGCTAATCTTCCCAATAAAGAAGCACCAACTGAACTAAGAGGGAATTGTTTGGAATCAGGAACCTGACTCACTTTTATCTAGACGTAAAAAAGCCCGCAATTGCTTGCGGGCTTCTCTATTTGGCTCCCTCTACTGGACTTGAACCAGTGACATACGGATTAACAGTCCGGCGTTCTACCAACTGAACTAAGAGGGAATTATCTGGAGCAGGTAGCGGGAATCGAACCCGCATCTCAAGCTTGGAAGGCTGGAGTAATAGCCATTATACGATACCTGCGATGTATCTTTACAAATTATGGTGGTGGGAGAAGGATTCGAACCTTCGAAGGCGATGCCGGCAGATTTACAATCTGCTCCCTTTGGCCACTCGGGAATCCCACCGAAATTTAATGGTGCCGACTACCGGAGTCGAACTGGTGACCTACTGATTACAAGTCAGTTGCTCTACCTACTGAGCTAAGTCGGCACACTAATTTCTGTTTTATTGCTAAGTCGAAACTCAACAATTAAATTTGGCGGAGAGATAGGGATTTGAACCCTAGATACGCTATAAACGTATGCTGGTTTTCAAGACCAGTGCTTTCAACCGCTCAGCCATCTCTCCAATGCCGCGTATGATATAGCGCAGCCCTTCCGCTGTAAAGAAAAAAAACACAAAAAAATTCTAACTAGCTATTTATTAAGCGAAAGTTATTGATTGGTGTATTAATTGTGCATAATTGAACTATTACTAATGATATAACTTGAACTATTAATATCTATTAATCGCATTATTTTATTTAAATATCACTATCACAATAAGTCTATTTACAATATTTAACAATTTAACGAAGACATTAGCGATAATATCCGTAAAATTTAGCAATTAATTATTTACGCAAAGGCTCTCTCTATGAAGCTACGTATTTTCGTCAGTACCTTGTTACTCTCTGTTAGTCATTTAGCATCAGCACAAATTAGCCAAATTACCCCCGAGCTGACCAACATTGAGCAACACCTTGGAGGCACTGTCGCGGTAGCGGTCTATAACGCCAATACTAATACAAGCTGGAGTTACCATGGCGAACAACGTGTTCCAATGATGAGTACTTTTAAAACCTTAGCCTGTGCTGACTTATTACATCAAGCAGATACTAAGCGTGTTGACTTAAACCAGCCAATCATGATCAACCAAAGTGATATTTTAAGCTATGCGCCAGTAACTGCCGATCGTGTTGGTACAAGCATGACCTTGGCTCAACTCTGTAATGCAACCATGCTAACCAGTGATAACACGGCTGCTAATCTGGTGCTTAATAATATTGGTGGTCCTCAAAGTGTCACTCAATTTATCGGTACGCTTGATGATAAAACGACCCGTCTTGATCGTATTGAACCTGAAGTGAATAATGTCAGTAAGGCTGAACTGCGTGATACCACCACCCCTATCGCCATGAATTCAACCTTATACAATTTACTCTATGGTCATACGCTATCTGAAACAGCACGGATACAATTAAAACAATGGATGATGGACAATAAAGTCTCTGATCCATTATTACGCGCCGCCTTACCCGCGGGTTGGTATATTGCCGATCGTTCAGGTTACGATAGTAACTATGGCTCACGAGGAATTACAGCGGCAGTATGGCAACAAGGTAAACAGCCCATCATGATCAGTATTTATTTAGCTCAAACAGGAAAACCAATGGCTGATCTTAATACGACGATAGCAAAAATTGGGCAATTGATTTTTACGCATTTAAAATAAATACCATAAAATGATATAACAAAGAGGGATCTTTTTAGATGCCTCTTTGGCTATTGTTTATAGCATTACTTTCAGATTAGATATCAAATGTATTTATCTATTGCAGGTCTAATGAATTTTTTTGAGATGCTGCTAACTTTTATCCATAATATTTTAAATCTATTACACTGACTTTTTGATGTCATTACTCTATATCATCATGCATTATATAAGGATAACAATATGTTAAGTTGTCACCAACATGATTATATCGAAATAGCGTGTATGCATCATTTGAACATTGATCTAACGTTGAATGACGGTAGCCATCTTATCGGTATTGCACACGATACGTTTTATAATCAAAACCGTGAAGAGTGTATTGTATTAGTTATTAATCATCAGCAACAATTAGTCGTATTAGATGATCTTTTGTCTATGACAGCAATAATAGCAAACCCATATTTTGATACGATAAATTTCAAATAACCACTTGATTAATAATAAATTTACATTGTAAATGCTATTGATATTCATATTTATTGCTTAAAACAAAAATGGCGTTTCTATTTTAGCTAATAGAAACGCCATTTCTAATTATTGCTACCATATAGGTAATTATGCAAACTTCATTTCCCCGTTGTCATCAAGATAAAGTGCTGCTTTTGCTTGACCAATCAATTGAGCTGCATAAGACGGTGTTACAGCACGTAACTCACCTTTAACTGATAAAAAAGTACCTTCCCAAGCTTGATCGCGGTATTTGCCTGATTCTAAAATTTCAATAATAACTTTCATGATTAATCTCAACGTCTAATAAATAATAAAATAATGACAAAACCCTAAGGTACCTCGTCTTCTTTTAGAATCTACCAGCATTAAATTAATTGTCATCCCATGTAAATTGCAACGTTAGATACACAAATAGAATGAATTAAAAATCACTGTCCTAAAAAAGCGAAAATTCTCATAATATTTTATATTCGTGATTAAATCACACCATAAATAACTAATCGTAAATGATTGATTTTAAATATAAATAATCATTTAAATAGCATTGAATAATGCTGTTTTATCACTGTATCTATATTTCGATAATTTATTCATTAATTATTCAACAGAGACAAAATGTAAATCGCGTAAAGCAAGTTTCCATTTTTGATCAATACAACTTATCAAAACTGATAAAAAAGAGCACTTAACAACCATTCCGATGATGGATTAACAAATGATACCTATTATATTAAACATAAAAAAACCCGCGTTTAATACGCGGGTTAATAATAACTAACTAGCAATTAGTATTCGGTTAAATAGCCCAACCACCCGCGTAAAACGCAACTAATGCGATTGCGATAATTACCGTGCCGATGTTTAAACGTTTAAAATCACCTGATACCACGCGTCCAATCACTAAACTCACAAAGCCAAGCATAATGCCCGTAACAATATTGCCCGTTAGCACAATAAAAACAGCACATAACAACCCAGATAACGCATCAACAGAATCGTTCATGTCTAGCTTGCTAACATTACTTAACATCAATAAACCAACATACATTAATGCAGGAGCCGTTGCGTAAGCAGGAACCAAATAACTTAATGGCGCTAAAAATAACATCACCACAAACAACAACCCAACCGTTGTTGCTGTTAAACCTGTTTTACCGCCAGCCGCAGTACCCGCCGCAGATTCAATATAAACAGCGGCAGGTGAACCACCGACAAAGCCTGCAAAAATACTACTAACGGAATCGGCAGTTAATGCTTTACCGCCACTAATAATATTACCGCGTTCTGTCAATAAATTAGCCTGACCTGCGACTGCACGAATCGTACCTGTCGCATCAAAAATAGCCGTCATCACTAACGCAAGCACTGTCGGCAAGATCACTGGATTAAGCGCGCCCATAATATCCATAGAACCAATTAAAGAACCTTCACCACCAAATGTCGGCAGCGCAAAGAAGCCATGGTATTTCACATTAGGATCAAATATCAGACCAAACACTGAAATAGCAACAATCACCAAGAGAATACCACCAGGCACACGACGTTTTTCAAGTCCTAGAATTGCCGCTAATCCTACTAATGACATAATCACGGGTAATGACATAAAATGACCAAAAGCGACCGGTAAACCCGCTTGTGGATTTTTAATCACTAAACCAACACCATTGGCTGCAATCAATAATAAGAACAATCCAATACCGATACCCGTACCATGTGCGATCCCTGTTGGCATGTTTCTCATGATCCAACCACGAATGCCGGTCACGGTGATCAGAGTAAATAAGACCCCCATTAAAAATACAGCACCAAGAGCAACAGGAATACTGACCCCTTGCCCAAGCACTAAACTAAAAGCCGTAAATGCCGTGAGTGATATAGCACAGCCAATAGCCATTGGTAATCGAGCCCATAAGCCCATCAGTAATGAACCAAATGCAGCAACTAAACAAGTTGCGATAAATACTGCACTTTGATTAAAACCAGCGGCACCTAACATGCTTGGTACAACAATGACTGAATATACCATGGCTAAAAAAGTTGTTAACCCAGCAATAATCTCTTGTTTAACACTACTGCCACGCTCAGATATTTGAAAATAACGATCTAAACCGCGAGTTGATGAACTTTGGGTATTAGGTGTACTGTCAGCAGACATGATGTCTTCCTATAATTTTCTGATTTTAATCCGTTCTTATTGGCTATAAATAATCAATATAGCCAACGCAAACGTTTACTTTTTTTAAAAAAGAAAAGGTTGAAGCGATTTTACCTTCAACCTTTATGTGATCTTTACCTAAATATGATACCTAGAAAGCAACCATCACCGCCACCATAAACTACTTTTTTACTCAAAAAAATAAAGCCCCCACTAACATCATAAAAAAAACTCATCATCACAATTAAAAAATATTCCTACAAAAATTGTGATGAGTATAACAAAAACCTAATAACTAATTTTTTAATAGAAAAATATTCTATATATCCTTGTTATAAGTAATGATTATATGATTTTTTTCTTTACGACTAGACGTATACTCATCATTACGAACTGAAAGAGAATGTTAGCTAATTATTTGCTCTACAGTGATTTCAATTAGCTTTATCTGTAACTTTTGATGCTTTAATATAAAGCACTAGGTGATTGCAATGAAAAACACACTTTGGCCTGCATTTATTGATGTTGTAAAACGCGACGTTGTACCTGCATTAGGTTGTACAGAGCCAGTATCTGTTGCACTAGCCGCAGCCATTGCCGTCAATAAGCTTAATATAAAACATCAAGATATTACCGCTATTAACGTTCTCGTTTCTGCTAATTTAATGAAAAATGGCATGGGTGTAACCGTACCTGGAACGGGAATGGTGGGTCTAGAAGTCGCAGCTGCAACAGGTGCAGTCGCAGGTGATAGCCAAGCCCAGTTAGAAGTGCTTAAAAATTTAACTACCGAAGATGTTGCTATCGCAAAAGCAATGATCGATAAAAAATTAGTCTCAGTTAGTGTGGCTAATGTCAGTAATATTCTGTATGCCAAAGTAACAGTATTAACGGATCATCATTCAGCAAGTGTCACTATTGCAGATAGTCATACTCATATACTGGCGATTGAAGAAGATGGCATAACGACTTATATTGCCAATCCTAAAAATACCACTCAAACCGCCCAACAAACCGAAAATAGTAATCCTTTTATTAATGCATGTGCGCAAGATATTTTTGACTTCGCAACCCAAGCACCTTTAGCTGATATTCACTTTATTGAGCAAGCTTACCAACTTAACAACGCCCTTTCTATTGAAGGCCTACAAGGTAACTATGGTCTACAAGTGGGTGCTACTTTCCAACGTAATATTGAACGTGGCTTGCTTTCTGCTGGAT
Source organism: Photobacterium carnosum (assembly GCF_021236965.1). Classification (NCBI taxonomy): domain Bacteria; kingdom Pseudomonadati; phylum Pseudomonadota; class Gammaproteobacteria; order Vibrionales; family Vibrionaceae; genus Photobacterium; species Photobacterium carnosum. The sequence goes on from NZ_WMDN01000014.1 coordinate 82,383, forward strand.
TATTGACTGACGTATTACTACGTACGGCTGCCGCTTCAGATGCGCGAATGGGCGGCGCGATGAAACCTGCGATGAGTAATTCAGGTTCAGGTAATCAAGGTATAGCAGCAACGATGCCTGTCGTTGTTGTCGCTGAATTTATTAAAGCTGATGAAGAACAACTTATCCGTGCATTAATGTTGTCACATTTAATGGCGATTTATATTAAAAGTCATCAAAACAAATTATCCGCACTATGTGGTGCAACGACTGCATCAATGGGTGCAGTTGCAGGTATGACATGGTTACTTGGTGGTAATATTCAGCAAATCAGCGCAGCAATCAATAGTATGATTGGTGATATCGCAGGTATGATCTGTGATGGTGCAAAAACCAGTTGTGCAATGAAAGTCTCATCATCAGCAGGCTCGGCAATCAAATCAGCATTAATGGCATTAGATGGCCTCGGTGTTACAGGAAATGAAGGAATTGTTGCACATGACGTTGACAGCACTATCCGCAATCTTTCAGCATTAGCTAACGGTTCAATGACACAAACAGATATTCAGATCCTTGATATCATGGTTAATAAATAGCCATACATTCTCTAATGTAGTGGCGAACTCCTCTAGATTTATAGAAAAAGTCAGATAACTCGTTTGCTTTTTTATGTTTATCTAGAGGATTATATTGTCTTATTTCGATAATCCTCAGCAAAAAACAGTTAAAACCGCATTTATCTCCTTATAAATATTCCTTTTAGCTATATGTAATTACCTCTAGTTATTTAAAAAACACGTCATTAGCGCAATAATCCTCTCATAAACAGCGTAAACACTATTAGAAAAACCGCCATCTACATCAATAATAATCGTACGATCCTACACTTTGCCATTCTGACATTTTGTGTGTTTTATGCTTCGCGACCATTTTTGATACGTGGTTCTAAAATATTTAAAAAACATAAACTTAAAGCATATTTCATGAGCAAACCACACTCTTTTTTACTGCTATTTGGTTATAGTTTGACTGCTTTATATTTCTAACAAAACGCAAACAAGGTCGGCAATGCTGGCTTCAAAATAATAAGCCAAACACGGTGTTTTGGTTAACTATTCAAGGCTGAAATTAATATGAACCAAACAGTCAATATATCTCCAACCACAGAGAAAATGCCCCTACATGTTCGAGCTAATATGAGCAAAGAACAATGGCAACAAGCGATCAAATTTGACAATATCGACATCGGTTGGATTGTGATGAGCATTGGTATGGCCGTTGGTGCGGGTATCGTATTCTTACCGGTTCAAGTTGGCGTTATGGGATTATGGGTATTTTTACTTTCAGCCGTGATTGGTTACCCTGCAATGTATTTATTCCAAAAACTATTTATTAATACATTAGCTGAGTCAAAAAAATGTACCGATTACCCTGGGGTTATTTCTGGTTATCTAGGTAAAAACTGGGGAATTGCATTAGGTATATTATATTTCTTAATGCTAGTAATTTGGGTCTTAGTTTATTCTTTGACTGTCACCAATGATAGTGCCTCTTATTTATATTCTTTTGGTATAACGAAAACCCATCTTAATGATAATGTTTTTTATGGCTTAGCACTGATTAGCTTATTAAGTTATATCGGCTCTAAAAGTGAAAAGTTCTTATTTAAAATATCTGGCTTTATGGCGGTTACAGTACTGATTTTAGTTGCTGTTATGGGGGTTTTATTAGTCCCACAGTGGAGTCTTGCTAATGTTACCCCAGTTGAAAATTGGGGATTAATGCTTAAAAATGCCATTATTACATTGCCATTTACTCTTACATCGATTCTATTTATTCAATCATTGAGCCCAATGGTTATTTCTTACCGCTCACATGAAAAATCGATTGAAGTAGCACGCTATAAAGCAACCCGCGCAATGAAAATCGCCTTTACTATTTTATTTGTTATCGTATTTTTCTTTGCGGTGTCGTTTACTTTCGCTATTAACCAAGCTGAAGCAAAACACGCCATGGGACTGAATATTTCAGCACTTGCAATGATTGCGCATTACTTCCCTGGTAGCTCTGCAACAATTGTCGGTATCGTGATCAATATATTTGCAGTAGTAACATCATTCTTTGGGGTGTTTCTGGCCTTTAAAGAAGCCTGCCGTGGTTTAGCTATGAATGTATTAGAACGTAAATTTGAAACCAGCAAGATTAGCCGTGAGCTTGTCGATAAAATTACGACTGTATTTATCATTCTGGTTGCGTGGGGCGCTGTTGCTTTAAACCTACCGATCCTATCATTCACATCTATTTGTTCTCCTATATTCGGTATTGTAGGCTGCTTAATTCCAGCGTATTTAGTCTATCAAGTACCTCATTTGCACAAATATAAAGGCACAGCAACTAACCTTATTATAGTGACTGGTATTTTACTGTGTATTTCACCATTACTGGCTTTTGTTTAAAAAACAGTTTTATTTAAATAAAAAAACGCCGCAATTATAATAATTGCGGCGTTTTTCTTTATATTTATACAGAGCAACACCGATCAATACAGATTAAGCAGTAACTGCATCAATTTGTTTCTTCGCTTTCGCACGTTTCTGTGCCAATGCCACACCAGATAACACCATAACGCCACCAATATAATGATAGCTATGTAACTGCTCACCTAACATCACACTCGCAATACCTGCAGCCATAATAGGTAATAGGTTCATAAACATTGCCGTTCTATCTGCACCTAAACGTTCAATACTTTGCATCCATAACCATGGCGCTAATACTGAGGCTAATAATGCCGCATACAGAATTAACGGAGCAGCGGCAGCAGTAATCGCCATACGATGACTGGTTAATAATAATGGGGTTAACATCGCCACCGCAAATAAGCACTGCACATACACTGAGTGCCAATTTGATATCGGCATTTTCCAGCGCTTAAGTAACACGCAATATAATGCATACACCACAGCAGCAAGCAGCATTAAACCATCACCTTGTTTAATGCCCTGACTGATCAAATTAGTGATATGGCCATGGCTTAACATCAAGACCAATCCACTTAATGATAAAACCGCACCAATAAGAGCGAAAGGTGATAAACGCTGACCAAGTAATGGCACACTTAAAAACATACTCACTAATGGCACTAACGAAATAATCAATGCAATATTGGTCGCACTAGTGGTTGCAGCAGCAAAATACCCTAGTGATTGATTAAGTACCATTCCAAGTAAGGCTAAAAAAGCTAACTTACTTAAATACGGTTTAATAATGACTCGTTCACGCCACACAGACTTAATTAAAAAAGGGGTTAGCGCGATCAAAGCAAAAAACCAACGATAAAATGAAATGGCGCCAGGATCGATAACACTGAATGCCATTTTATTGACAATGGCATTCCCTGCCCAGATTGCAACAGTAAAAAAAGGTAATAAATAGAACATTGTCGGCCTTAGATAAAACAGTTATTTCAATAAAAGCCATTGAAATAAAGAACGCCGCCATTCTGTCACTTCCTATGAGAAATATATATCTGTAATCAGACATAAAAAACGCTTAGTCGGACATTTATTAATTAAAATAATAAAAAACCCTAATCATCTTACTCTTTAGTTATAAGTAATATGTTTAGGGTCTAAAATACTATTTTAAAAATAAAAAATGACTATTTATCGGTCGTTAATACGTCTTGTTCACAGAACATGGTTGCCGCTAATCGAGCAAGATTATAAGCATCAACATAACCTGAATGCTGACGCCCTTCCCAAGTTACACCTGCAATTTCCATTGCGGCGCGTTGCCCTAAGCGTTTATTGGTAACATGACGTTGTAATTTAAAAAGCGTCGCTAAATTCAAATACTCACGAAAGAGTACTTTTAATTCTTTAGCATCACATTCTTTCTTTAAAATACGATCATCATGGCCCCAAGCTGCATAAATTTTATGCCGACCACCAAATTTTTGTTCAATCGAACGTAAAATAGTCTCTAATGGTTTACCATTTTTCTCAATAAGATCTGGCTTAATACCCGTTAATTCAGTACAAAACGGCGAAATTTCATCATGTACAGGTTTTACATAATGTTGCGCACGTCGCACAATACGGCCCGTATTTAAATCCAGTTCCGCCACTCCAATTTCGATGATTTCACCAGTTCGCGATGTACGGCCATCATTCCAGCAGCACATTTCGAGGTCAAAACAGACAATACGATCAAAATTCATTAAGTTATCCAAGAGTCACGGAGTAAAACGGGCGCAGATAATACCATTTTGTCACTATCGGTTCATCCTTCCTCGTGAGATTATTTATGAAATATGACTTGATGGATATTTGGATCGCGAAGCAAATTTTTAACCACTAAGGGGTTAATTACTGCGATTGTAGAAGAAACTCCAGCCCACCCATCATTATTCATTTCTAATTCAATATAAGCAATATGGTTTTTTACTAATAAGTATGTAATTTTTCCCGCAGATAAATATGTCGGAGAGATAACTGAATCAATAATAAATTGAATATTATTTTGTAAGCTTGGCTTTATTGTTTTTAGTAGTTTTTTAACGACAAACGGAGAGTTATTAAAAGGATTTATACCGCCAACTTGACTGTAATTAATCATGGCTTGACGATACGTTTGAATATTTGCTGGTAAGATAACGGTATTGAGATGTAGTCGTTGACTGTGATTGTTATTTTGTGAATTAGCGACTACCGATGATGGAGAGGATTTTGATTGTTCGCTTGAATAGCATCCTATGAGTGAAAGGCATAATCCAATGCTGATGATGCTATAAATATATCGTTTTTTAATCATAATTATTGTCTTTTTGTGGATGTAATATTTGAATATAAATGAGTATGGCTACATCCAATTAAAAATCAATTAACACCCGATAGAAATACTAATGTACCAACTTACCTTCTGCTATTGCTTATGTTTTTTTCATCATCACGCTATATCACTTCACATTAAATTTGAATGATATTACAACGAAGACAAATAGAAGTTAAAGCGATATTGCTTTCAAACTATTTACGCTCCCGCAAAAATTATATCTGGTGTTTAACTTCGCCATGTATCAGTCAAAATTTTCGATAAAACCTTCTTTAATTCAATATCACCAATAAAATTATATATATAACCCATTGCATCTATTCTACTTATTGACTGGTATACTCTTAAATTCGTAATACTGTTTAGATCTGATTATGACAACTATTTACAACCCAATTATTGACAATAATAACCCACCTGATGATATATTTTTTGTTCATGAGATATTTGAACCCGATACTAGTACCTTGAATCATATCCATAATTGGGGTCAGCTTCACCTTGTTACCAACGGTATTATTGAACTCAGCACCCACAATAATCGCTTTTTAGCGCCCCCTCGTTATGCGTTGTGGATCCCTGCCAAGATCGAACATAAAAGCTATATTCGTCGTAGTCTTAATTATTGTTCAATGAACATTTGCGCGCCGTTATCTGATCAGCTTCCCGCTTATCCATGCTTACTTGAAGTCACAGACGTGATAACTGCCATTATCGAGGATTTACGTCAACGCCAAGTTATGGTTGCAACAACGGAACAAGATAAGCGCTTAATCACCGTACTATTTGATCAAGTGCTATTATGTAAAGAACACGACCAATTTCTACCCACCAGCGAAGATAAGCTATTACAGCCAATTTTAGTTGAACTAGAACATAACCCAATCAATAATCTGTCACTCACCCAATGGGCGCAGCTACTGCATACAACAGAACGAACATTGGCTCGCCATTATAAAAACAAATTGGGGATCAGTTTTACTGAGTGGCGACAACGACGTAAATTTATCTATTCACTCCATTTACTGCGCCAAGGTATGTCCGTCAATGAAACCGCATTAACCTTGGGTTATCACCAAGCCTCGCCCTTTATTACGTTATTTAAAAAATATGCAGGTGCCACGCCAGATCAATATCGCTTACGGCTAGATTAATCCACCTTCGTCGAGCACTTATAGCGCCCAAGCACCCTATAATTCCCCATATAAAGTGCTTTTCTTATTACTGCAATCAAAAATAAACACCATTAGCGCCCGTTCTGTGCGCTAGATCTCCTTATCCCTATAGCCAACCTGAGAGTTAAATCACAACTCATTTGGCTGGTTACAAATGTCCAGTAAATGCACCCTTTATCCCATACCGATAATTGTTTTAGCCGCACATAATAGCTCCAACAAAACGGCTTACCGCCATCTTAAACCTGTTATGTTCTTGTCCTTATACGTGGCCAAATTTATCATAACGAAATGGAGTTATTCTTATGAAAAACCAATTGTCGCAACTAAAACGGCACCTATTAACAGGTACCAGTCACATGTTACCTTTCGTTGTTGCTGGTGGTGTATTACTTGCATTATCAGTAATGCTAGGTGGTAAAGGCGCAGTTCCTCAAGGTGTTTTCCTTGAGGGCCTTTGGGACATGGGTATCGCAGGTTTCACATTATTCGTACCAGTGTTAGGTGGCTACATTGCTTACTCTATCGCTGACCGCCCAGCACTTGCACCGGGTATGATTGGTGCTTACCTTGCTAACCAAGTTAACGCGGGTTTCATCGGGGCCATCATTGTTGGTTTCATTGCGGGTTACGTCGTATTACAACTAAAACGTATTCCGTTATCAAATAAACTAAAAGCTATCTCAACCTATTTCATTCTTCCTATTGGTGGCACGTTTATTGTTTCAGGTCTTGTTATCTGGGTTATTGGTGCACCAATTGCAATGGCAATGGAAGGCATGAACACTTGGCTTCAAGGCATGGCGGGTACATCTAAAGCATTCTTGGGTGTAATTCTAGGCGGTATGACAGCCTTTGATATGGGTGGCCCAATCAATAAAGTAGCAACCTTATTCGCTCAAACACAAGTTGGTACTCAACCTTGGTTAATGGGTGGCGTGGGTGTTGCTATCTGTGTACCACCACTAGGTATGTTCCTTGCTACTCTTTTATCTCCTAAGCGTTACTCTGATGAAGAGCGTGAAGCAGGTAAAGCCGCTGGCATCATGGGTTGTATCGGTATCACTGAAGGTGCAATCCCATTCGCAGCCTCTGATCCAGTCCGTGTAATCCCGTCAATCGTGGTGGGTGGTATCGTCGGTAACGTCATCGCATTCTTATTCGGTGTCCTAAACCACGCACCTTGGGGCGGTCTGATTGTCCTACCCGTTGTTGATGGTCGTATCTTCTACGTAGTCGCCATTATTGCAGGCTCGGTAACAACAGCCCTAATGGTTAACTTCCTTAAGAAACCTATCGCAGACCGTCAAGAAGAAAAAGCGCCAACCGCAGCTTCTGACGACCTAGACCTAAGTTTTGATTAATAACATCGCATTCATTTATCAACGCGTTTATCGCATTAAATAACAAATTTGGAGATTCACATGAAATTATTAGCTATCACTTCTTGCCCATCAGGTGTTGCACATACATACATGGCAGCTGAAGCTTTAGAAATCGCAGCAAAAGCGAAAGGCTGGGATGTTAAAGTTGAAACCCAAGGTTCTATCGGTATTGAAAACGAAATCACCATGAGTGACGTTGCTGACGCTGATATTATTATCCTAACCAAAGACATCGCAATTAAAAACGAAGAGCGTTTCGCTGGTAAGAAGATTGTACGTGTCGGTGTTGCAGACGCAGTAAAGAAAGCACCACAAATCATGGATAAAATTGAAGCGCATTTAGCTCAAGCTTAATCGCGCCATCAGGCACAATTAAATGAATGCCTGATGATTTCCCCCTCAAACAAAGCCACCTTAGATCACATTATTTAAGGTGGCTTTTTATATAACAGCTAAAACAGCCACATCGCCAAAATAAACTGGTATCAAGATAACACTTCCCACAGCATTATATCGCATCCCATTACCAGCTAAATGATAATGTGCACATTCACACATAGGGGACATTTAGTGGTCTCTATTAGTTAGTCCACGCCCATAAAAAATAACAATAAGTAGACGCAAGACATGCATAATATTTTTATTGATTTGCTTGATAGTGCCATTTCTGATTTTGAATCTTTAAATAACATTTGGTTTGCAGGGGACTCGTTACCACCGCTAGAATCAAGCTACCAAGTTAACTTTCCACGGCTTGAACTGGTCTTTAAAGGCCGTTATGCCAATACCTTTGATAACCAACAATCAGATGTTACTAATATTACATTAGGTGTCGGCGAAGCATTATTCATTCCAGCCAACGCTTGGAATAAACCCGACTGGCAACACGAATGTTCAGTATTAAGTTTATTATTTGGTAAAAGTCAGCTTGGTTTTAGTTTGGTCAGCAAACGTGAAAATGAAGACGGTTTTTATGATGTTCAGAAATACAGTGTGCCACAGCGTAGCAGCCATGCTATCGATCATATTCTCAATGCATTATCAAGTTTGACCCACGAAAAGAAAAGACAGCCAGCTGATAAATTTTTATTAATGGCACTACTATGCTACTGCAAAGATATGCTTGAAATGCCAACCACTGACTGCACCCGCCGCAGCCAAGATTTATTCAAAGGCATTTGTATTTACGTTCAAGAAAATTTTCATCGTAATATCAACCGTAACACCGTAGCAGAACGGTTTAATATTTCACCCAATCATCTATCACGTTTATTTCGTCAAGAAGGTCATATGCGGTTTGCTGATTATATCGCGTGGGTACGTTTAGAGCGGGCAAAATTCATGCTAAAACGCTACAATTTCCGTTTAGAAGAAGTGGCAAATCGTTGCGGTTATCATGATTCTAATTATTTTTGTCGTGTGTTTAAACGCAAAACAGGTAAAACACCCACAGAATATCGGGTTCATTAACGATGCCTATATAGTATAAATAAGTGAATGTTTATATTCTGTTTTTATATATACCCATTACAACTAATAAGCTTAATATGCTGTTATTTTAATGGGAGATAAAAATGAAAAAATCACTGCAAGCCTTGATCGTTCTTTGCGCATGTAACATTAGCTTCTCTGCTTTTGCTAATACAACATCAGCCACGGAATCACCATTATCAATTCCATTTTCTCAGCAAATTCATCGTTATCAATATTCTGGTGTCGTTCACAACGATGTTACCAATGACTTCAGTTTCTATGGTCACCAAGGCCAAAAAATCACAACACTAGTCACAACTGATAGTGCGAAATTATGGGTTACCATCAAACACCCACAAATGAAACAAGCGGTCGATATTTCCGCCATTTCGACTAACCCTAATCAACGCGATACCTATACTCTACCTTTTACGGGTCAATACCATCTTAGTATTGGTGAATATCATGCCATCAGTAAACGTAATTCAAGCCAAAACTACACCCTAAAAATCACCTTGAATTAAGATTTACAACAGCATGAAACCAATGACATCGAAATCAATAAATCTCGATGTCATTTTTTTAATCAAGCATAATGACAAATAGTCCCCACCAGCCATATCCTCAACCTATCACAGAGTATTTAACACGGTCACATATCCATCAATTGGGTACATAAATCCAGTTACAACGCCTTTTGTCCACTGCTAATTTTTTAACGAGCGTAATACACTCTTACTTTATTCGCGCAGTTGACAGGAGTCTCACGTGTCGCATATTTCATTAGATGGTCAGTGGTTACTCACTTCCCCACAGCATTCACATATTTCTATTCCATGCGCACTACCTGGCGATGTACATTCAGCACTTATTCAAGCGGATTTACTGCCACAACCTTATTTCGGTTGTAATGAAGAATTAATTCAATGGGTCGGTGAAAGTGAGTGGCAACTAACAACAGACTTCACACTCACAGCCGAGCAACTGACTGCAACCGCCATCGATTTGAATTTATCGTTTGTTGATACCATGGCTATCGTTAGCATAAACGGTACTCAGGTATTAACCTGTAGCAACATGTTCCGTCTTTATCAGGTTAATGTTCTGCCCTACCTACAACAGGGTGTGAACCACATCAGTATTGCATTAGCGCGTAATGATAGTGAAGCACAACGACGGGCAGAAAAACTACCTTTCCCCGTACCATGGGCGGTCGGTAATAATCAAATTCCACACATGAATACTCTGCGTAAAACCCAATGTCACGCGGGCTGGGATTGGGGCATTTGTTTATTATCAACAGGGGTATATAACTCGCTAATACTCACCCCGATTTATAACACTCGCTTACACCATGTTAGAACCCAACAAGCATGGCTACCCAATGGCGATTGTGAAGTCACCGTTAACATTGATTGCGAAGTACTGAAAGACTGTACGGAGCAAGCACTTGAACTTAACTTTGATAAGCAAGTACACACTATCGTTATAGATAATACAAACAATGGCATTCAAACTGTTACCACTACTATTGTTGTGAAAAATCCACAGCGCTGGTGGCCTGCGGGTTATGGCGAGCAACCATTATACCCATTAACAGTTACGCTTAATAATCACACCATCACTAAAAAACTTGGACTACGTGAACTCACATTAGATACACAAACCGATGCTATTGGTAGTGCAATGACATTTGTGGTTAATGGCAATGCGATCACCGCCAAAGGTGCCAATTGGATTCCACTCGATGCCCTACCCAGCCGTCAAACTCCTGCACGCTATCGTCAACTATTAGAAGATGCAGTTGCCGCTAACATGAATATGATCCGTGTATGGGGTGGTGGCATGTATGAGCATGATATTTTTTATGAGTTGTGCGACGAACTCGGATTATTAGTGTGGCAAGATCTGATGTTTGCTTGTGCCTTGTATCCATCAACCCCTGAGTTTTTAGCCGATGTTGAATTAGAAATTGTTGACCAAGTAAAACGCCTAGCAGATCACCCCTCACTGGCATTATGGTGTGGTGATAACGAAGTCATTGGCGCGATTGGTTGGTATGACGAATCTAAACACAATCGTGAAAAATACGTAGTGAATTACGACCGTTTAAATCGCATGCTGCAACAAGTGGTTGAACAGTACGATCCTAGCCGTCGTTTTTGGGCAAGCTCACCGTGTAATGGCGAACTCGATTTTGGCGATGCATGGCATGACGATAACCGTGGCGATATGCACTTTTGGGATGTGTGGCATTCTGGCAAATCGTTTGATGCTTACCACAATGTTAAACCGCGTTTTTGTTCTGAGTTTGGTTATCAATCGTGGCCATCATTGCCAACGGTAAAAACCTTCGCCGACAATGAAGATTGGAATGTCACCTCGCCGACATTTGAACAGCACCAAAAGAACAGTTGTGGTAATAGCATTATGACCGAAATGTTTACCCGCTATTTCCGCTTTCCGGTTGGGTTTGCCAATATGTTGTATTTAAGCCAAGTACAACAAGCGATCGCTATTAAAACAGCGACTGAGTTTTGGCGCGCTCATAAACAACATTGCCGTGGTATTCTCTATTGGCAACTCAATGACTGCTGGCCGGTGAGTTCATGGTCAAGTATTGAATATACCGGGCGTTGGAAACAGCTCCATCATCACGCAAAACGTTTCTTTTCCCCTGTGATGACGACATTTATTCAACAGCCGCAGCAACCTCTAACACTGCATGTGGTTAATGATCATCATCAACCAATGCCAATTAGCGGAACAGTGATCAAGGCAGATTGGCAAGGGAATGTCCTCGCTACATGGCAACTAGACACCCAATTAGCTACTGACAGCAGTGACATTGTGTGGCAAACAGAAGACATTTTAACCGCCTCTGAAACTAAACAGGTGTTTTACCATGTTAGTTTAACGGCCGCTGATGGCAGTGTGACTGAAAATACACATTACCCATGCTTGTTTAAACACGCACAACTGCAAAATCCAACCATTAACACAGAATGGCATCAAGATAATGAGACTATTTGGCTAGAACTCGACACTGACTACCCGGCATTATTTGTTGAGCCACAACTTGAATGCCAAGGTCGCTTTAGTGATAGCAGTTTTACTTTATTACCAAGCCATATGACAGGTGCTAAACATCGCCTTTATTATATTGGTGACTGTGATCTTAAAACATTAAAACAGCATTTAACCTTATATCATCTTCGAGGAACCTATTAATTTATAAAGCATCCTAAATAATATAAATAGAGCAAACAGATACGCATATTTTTATATGTGTATCTTGTTACGACTGTTATTTATTAATAAACACTCTCTATTTTCATCATGTTTATACGGAATTTATCTCTACATTTATAATAAGGAATTTTCATGATCATAAATAAAGCACATTCTTTAGCATTAATCACATTAGCAACATTGTGCACTCCAACCACGTTTGCAGCAGAAAAAAATCAATTAACGATTGTGGCTGATTTTTATCCCACTATGATCCGTAACTTTAATCCTTATCTAGCAACCAATTTACGTACCACAACCGATTTTATTTATGAGCCTTTAGTTGTTTTTAACCAAATGCATGGCAATAAACCCGTGATGCGGTTAGCGAAAAACTACTATATGTCTGACGATCTGAAGCAAGTGACGTTTGAAATTCGCGACGGCGTAAAATGGTCCGATGGCACGCCATTTACCGCTGATGATGTGGTGTATTCATTCCAACTTATTCATGATAAACCAGAGCTTGATCCGAAAAGTATGGATCGCTGGATAAAAAGCATCCACCAGCAAGATAACAAGGTTATTTTTGAATTAACTGAAGCCAATTCTAATCTGCCGTTTGAAATTGCCTCGATTCCTATTGTGCCAAAACACATTTGGAAAAATATTGAAAAACCTGAATTATTTACTAATGAAAACCCAGTAGGTTCAGGCCCGTTTACTGAAATCGACACCTTTACGCCACAGCTTTATGTGCAATGCCGTAACCCTAATTATTGGGATAACGACAACCTAGAAGTCGATTGCTTACGCGTACCTCAAATTGCCAATAATGATCAACTGTTAAACAAAATCATCAAATCAGAATTGGATTGGACCAGTGCCTTTATTCCTGATGTTGATGCACTGTATGTAGCTCGTAATCCTAATCATAAATACTGGTATCCTGCGGCAAGTACCCAATCTTTTATGATGAATTTCAAAACACCGCACCCAGGTAACAATGAAGCGATTAATAACCTTGATTTCCGTCGCGCGTTATCAATGGCGATTGATCGTCAAAAAATCATTGATGTCGCTTTTTATGGTAACGGCATCGTTAATGATTACGCATCAGGCTTAGGTAAAGGCTTAGAATTCTGGGCTGATAAAGATATTTACAACCAATACAAGGGCTTTAACACTTACAACATTGATAACGCCAAAGCATTGTTAGCAAAAGCGGGCTTTAAAGATATTGATGGTGACGGTTATGTAGAAAGCCCTACTGGTAAAAAAATAGAGATAGCGATTCAATCACCAACAGGTTGGACTGATTTCAACAATACCGTTCAACTTGGGGTTGAGCAGTTACAAATAGCAGGTATTGATGTCAAAGCCAAAACCTCTGACTTTGCGGTGTATAACCAAGCCATGACCAATGGTACTTATGATATGGCTTACACCAACTACTTTAATGGTGCCGACCCTTACCGTTACTGGAACAGCGCCTATCATTCTCGTTATCAAGATGGCACGAGCATGCCACGTTTTGCTATGCACTTCTTTAAAAACGCCGATTTAGACCAATTGCTGGATAATTTCTACAAAACCGCGAATCAGGATGAGCAAATGGTTATCGCCCATAAGATTCAAAAAATTATTGCCGAAAACCAAATCACTATTCCAGTCATGTCTGGCGTTGATGTTTATCAATTTAATGAAAGTCGTTATACCGGTTGGTGGAGTACAGACAACCCTAAAGGCCGTCCTTTAGCATGGGCGGGAGTACCTGAGCGTTTATTGCACGTATTAGATTTAAAACCCAAAGCGTAATAATAACCATACCGTTATCTTTTGATGGCGGTATTTATTTCGCTGTGATGTCCGCCTGAATATATAACACCACTGTTATTTACTTAACAAGCGTTTTTAATATTCAGGCTAATTAAATCGAATATCTTTATTAGGAATAAATACGATGGGCTTTTTCTTTCGTCGATTATCATTTTATTTTGTCGCGTTATTATTTGCAGCCACATTAAACTTTATATTGCCTCGCGCCATGCCTGGTGATCCAGTTACGATGATGTTTGCTAATGCTACCTCACACGTTAGCCCTGAACGTATTGAAGCCATGAAAAAGCTGCTTGGCTTTGTTGATGGTCCTTTATATGAACAATACTTTTCTTATCTTGCCAATATATTTACCGGACAATGGGGAACCTCCATTAAGTTTTATCCATTATCGGTTAATGATCTGCTTGGTAGTGCCATTGGCTGGTCATTATTTCTAACCGGAACCGCGGTTGTTTTATCGTTTTGTATTGGCTCGGTAATGGGTATTTTTGCCGCGTGGCGTCGAGGTAGTTATTACGACACCTTTATTTCACCAAGTACGCTGGTGGTGCAATCTATCCCGTCAGTGGTTATTGCGATGCTGGTGATGTTCACCTTTGCCATTGGCTTAGAATGGTTCCCGATTGGCAATGCTTACACCTCTGGCACTACGCCTGATTGGTCAAGTTGGGCGTTTTATAAAGATGTGATGTATCACGCTGCCCTGCCGTTGTTATGTGCCACCGTCAGTCAAATTGGTGGCTTTTTAATTAGCATGCGTAACAACATGATCAACCTCTTAAACGAAGACTTTATCACTATGGCAAAAGCCAAAGGATTAAGTGAGCATCGAGTTATTTTTAACTATGCCGCTCGTAATGCCATGCTACCAAGCGTGACCGCATTATCAATGGCCTTAGGTACTGCAATCAGTGGTCAGTTAATTGTTGAAATGATCTTTAACTACCCCGGTCTTGGGACGGTGTTATTAAACGCTATTCACGCCCGTGACTACCAAGTATTACAAGGGCAACTATTATTAATGACCTTGTTTATGTTGTTCTTTAACTTTATGGCTGATCTGTTAATTGTTTTCTTAGATCCCCGCCTACGTACTGGAGATCGATAACATGAAAGGCATTATTCAATTATTAATTCGTAACCCTAAATCATTAACTGGACTCTGTATTTTAATCATGTTTGTGTTGGCGGCTATTTTTGCGCCAATGATCACTAACCATGCACCAGATAGAGGTACGGGAAACCCTCATGAATACCCTGCTTTTGTAGTAAAAGCGGCGCAAAATAACCCTGATGGCTGGATCGCAACCAACTTAGCCACCAATAAACGTACCTTACTAATGTCAAAAAAAGCTGATCATATTTTAGGGACTACCCGCATGGGGCGTGATGTGTGGTCACAATTAATTTATGGCGCACGTACTTCACTGGCCGTTGGTTTAGGCGCAGGTATTTTAGTGTGTTTTTTGGCAACCTTAATCGGTGTTTCAGCTGGATATTTTGGCGGTAAAGTTGATGAAATTTTAACGGCCGCCATGAATATCATGTTGGTGATCCCACAGTTACCGCTGCTATTTATTATTGCTGCATTTATTGGTCAGGCGGGGCCATTTACGATAGCAATTGTGATCGCCATTACTTCATGGGCATGGGGCGCACGGGTGGTGCGATCTCAAACTTTATCCTTACGCGAAAAAGAGTTTATTCGTGCCGCAGAAGTGTTAGGTGAATCACCATGGCGCATTATTGCCGTTGAAATTCTGCCGAACTTAATGTCCATTGTTGGTGCTAGTTTTATTGGTTGTGTATTGCTCGCGATCATGACCGAAGCCAGCTTATCGTTCCTTGGCCTTGGTGATCCAAATGCCATCAGTTGGGGGGTGATGTTATATAACGTCCAAACTTCATCGTCGATGCTGATTGGCGCATGGTGGGAAATACTTGCACCGTGTATGGCGCTAATTTTTATCGCTATCGGTTTATCGTTATTAAACTTTGCCGTCGATGAAATTGCCAACCCTCAGTTACGTTCCCACAAAGGCATGCGTCGTTGGCAACAGCGCAGTGATGCAACCCTTATCGAGACTCAAACCGAAATGCCTCACCCTATCGCAGATGGTGGAATCAAATAATGAATAGTAACCCATTAACTTTAACTTTTAGTCGTGAGCATCAATGCGATCAATTAACGCGAACGCTTCATCTAACCTTGGGTGAACATTCAACATTAACCGTTAACCAAGATGTGAGTGATTTTAATGCTGAGATCAGTAAGCGCGTTATTGCTGTTGCTGATATTCAAGATGTTGGCTATTTAATCGCGACCACATTTACGCAAGCGACCACACTTCAATTGTGCATAGATGTCGATATTGCCGCTCGTTTTGAACGTCAGCAATGGCTGAAATGGCTCTCTTTTGGTTTGGCGTTATCAGATTATCATTATCGCCACAGTAACAGCCCATTATTAACCCCAACACTGGCAGATTTCACCTTATTGAATGCTGATGCTAGTGATAACACAGCGTTTGAAAATGGTAAAATTCTTGCTCACAGCCAATTGATTGCACGCGAGTTAACCAATAAACCGGGAAATATTCTGTATCCACAATCCTTTGTCGAAGCTGTAGAAGCATTAGCGATTAACAATATTGAGTTATCTTATCTCGATGATGCAATGATGCTTGAACAAGGCTTTGGCGGCTTAATGAGTATCGCCCAAGGCAGTGATCGCGAAGCACGTTTATTGTGCCTCGACTATCATCCTCAAGATCCCAAGTTTACCGTCGCTTTAGTCGGTAAAGGCGTCACCTTTGATTCCGGTGGTATCAGCATTAAACAACCGCGGTATATGAGTACCATGAAAGTCGATATGGGCGGTGCAGCGGCGGTTGTTGGTGCACTTAATGCCATTGCACAACTGCAATTACCGATTCGAGTGATTGGCTTATGTGGCTTGGTTGAAAACATGCCGTCAGGTAAAGCCATTAAACCCGGTGATGTGGTGACGATGCTCAATAAAACCAATGTTGAAATCATTACTACCGATGCCGAAGGGCGAATGGTGCTAGCAGATGTATTGCACTATGCTCAGCAGCACTACCAACCTGATTATTTAGTCGATATTGCAACCTTAACAGGCGGGACTGGTATTGCGCTTGGTAAAGCCTATGCCTCATTAATGGGTAATGATAATAACTTGATTGCGAGTGCTCAAACAGCGGGTCAAGCATGCTCTGAACCGTTATGGCCAATGCCTACCGGAGGTATGTTTACCACCGCACTTGAAAGTGACTTTGCTGATCTACGCCACGGTAGCGAAGAGCCTGACGGTAGCCCGTGTGTTGCCGCTACCTTTTTAGAACACTTTATTCAACCTGATCAAAAATGGATCCATATTGATTCAGCCGCAATGTCACTGGGTATGAATCACCGTAAAATTTACCCTAGAGCCACAACGGGCTACGGCACTTTATTATTAACCGAGCTTTGCCAACAATTGATCTTGCAAGATCGGTTGCACCAATAACAAGGACGTTGAACATGATCTTATTAGCAAACTCAGAAGCCTACCCAGGCATTGAAGCATCAGCACGTCGCCTGCAAGCTGGTGAAGAAGGCTTACGGGCTTTAGTTGAAGGCATTAAGCTGGTGGAATTAGATCCGCGTGTGCGTACCGTGGGGTATGGCGGCTGGCCTAACGTATTAGGCGAAATGGAATTAGATGCATCGGTAATGGACGGTGACAGTCTACGTACTGGCGCTGTTGGTGCATTAAAAGGTTACATCCACCCAATAGAAGTCGCCTATAAGGTAATGACCGATCTCAACCATGAAATTTTAGTTGGTGAAGGTGCGGCTATTTTTGCCAATGAAATTAATGCTGTTGCGGGTGATAACCTCATCGAAGATTCAAAGCAAGTATGGTGGGAAAAACTACAACAAGCCATGACACCTGAGCAACAAGCGGCATTTCCTAATGTACCTCTTGCGCCATTATCAAATAATGCCACCGATCCTGAACGTGTACGTGACACCACCGTTTTTTTAAGCAGTGATATTAATAACAAAATTACCGCCGCCACATCAACCTCTGGTTGGGCATGGAAATACCCGGGGCGGTTAGGTGATAGCCCAATTATTGGTGCTGGCTCTTATGCCGACAGTCGTTACGGGGCTTGTGCATGTACCCATACAGGGGAAATGAGTATTCGTTGTGCAACTGCGCATGCGGTAGTGCTGTATATGAAAATGGGCATGAAACTCGATGATGCCGTCTATGAAGCCATTCAAGATCTTGATTATTTAAAAGATGGCTATACCGAAGGCGTCACTATTCATGCGATTGATTGCCACGGTAATCACAAAGTGGTGAGCTTAAATTGTCCGGGCAATATTACTTATTGGTTGTGGCAAACAGGCATGGATAAGCCAGAAGAGCGCCAAGCTGAAGTGATCATGACTAAGTAATTATTCTCACTGAAAAGAGAATACAGCCACACTAAGATCAACAACACCCTGCTAAGATCATACTTACAGGGTGTTGTTATATAGCAACAGCCATTTCATTATTTACATTTATTAAGTACAAATCCCCACAGCTTTTGCCATATCACATCGAGTTGATTATAAGGTACATAATCATAACGAAAGGCTTTGCTATCATCTTCTGCAATACTTTTTACATACTGCTTATTATCGGTAGTGACAATTTTCGTAAAACCACGCGTATAAGGCGACACTTCACGTTCAAGAAAACGTAAAGCTTGGCGAGGATCCGTCGTCACTTTTATAATATCAGGATGATGAGATAGTCCATGAGTGATCTTTAACTTAAACCTTGTCATTGTTGCCGTCCTTGAAACGATTGAGATACTCAACAACCGTGAAAATGGAAATATAAAAAAGAAATTCAAATAAAATATACTCGCTCTTGTTTCTTTTAAATATCAGCAATATGTTTCAATTTGTATGAAAGATCGAAAGTTGTAACAAAGGTGATTATTAAATAATAATACACGGAATATTCTTAACAATAAGCCAAACTAACCCGCTAGATTAACGAAAAACCCCCCTTTGTTATTACCATAAAGTAACTCAGATTATGCCTTTATCTAACACCACCATTATTATGCTGTAGTGTATTTATTCTCGATGGTTGTAATGACGATAAGACTAACAGCACTAATATAAAGTAAATCAGCCTGATTAATAAAAATAGAGTAGGCGAGAATCAATTTGTTATTCAGCAATGCCATATCAACATAAATCATCACCTCACTCACACCGTAATGTTGGATGCTGTAGTCACGCACCCAATCACTTTCAGAGCAATGAGTTTGTATATACAGATCATAATGCTGGACTAAGCCGCATAATTACTTCAATAATTCACAGCTACAACTTGATACAAAACAATGGGTAATTACATCTTTCATTAATCCCGACAGATTACCTGCAAGCTCAAATACGTTATAAGAATAAATGATGGTACAATTTTATTAAATAATAAATAAAACGGCCCTATTTCAGAGCCGTTCATTTTAAAAATATTTTTTAATTAGTAATATTTATTTGTGATGAACTAATTGCTGCTCAACAAGCGCCTGCCAAAAATTAACACCATCCATAAGAATATTATCATTAAAGTCATAATATGGATTATGTAAAGCAGTACCACCACACTCCCCCACACCATTACCAACTAAAATATAACAACCTTTAGCTTCTCTAAGCATAAAAGAAAAATCTTCACTAATTGTAAAAGGCTGACAACTGCCATTTACTTTATCAACACCTGCTACCGCAATAGCTGCATTAACGGCATGAGTCGTTTCTTGTAGAGTATTAATCGTAGATAAAAAACTATTGTTAAATTTGAACTGGTAATCAACGCCTGCAGACATACATTGACCAGCAACAATACGCTCAATTGCAACTTCTATTTTATGCAAGGCAGAATCTGTAAAACTACGAGTGTCCCCTTTAATTGTGACACGTGATGGAATCACATTGACAGTACCATTTGTAGCAAATTCTGTTACAGATATAACAGCAGTTTCATCAATTGCACTAAGATGACGAGAAACAATGGTTTGTAATGCCAACACAATTTGTGAACCCACAACAATAGGATCAGTCCCCATATGTGGCATTGCAGCATGTCCACCAGTTGCAACAACTTCTATTTCAAAACTACTTTCACTCGCCATTAATGAGTGTGGCCGAGTAACAAAATGTCCCGCAGGGATCCCTGGTAAATTATGCATTGCGTAGATAGCATTAATATTCCAACGTGTAAATAAACCATCGGCAATCATGGCTTTAGCGCCAACGCCATGTTCTTCACCTGGTTGGAAAATAAAATATACCGTACCATCAAAATTACGTGTCCTAGCTAACTCATGTGCAGCACCTAATAACATGGCAGTATGGCCATCATGACCACAAGCATGCATAATACCATTATGAACAGAACAGTGAGCAAAGGTGTTTTTTTCACAAATATGTAATGCATCCATATCCGCACGAAGGCCAATAGAACGTTCGCTATCACCACATTTTAAAATACCAACAACGCCTGTTTTTCCAATATTACGGTGTACTTCTAAACCAAATTCTTCCAACTTTTCAGCAACCATCGCAGACGTTATTTCCTCTTCAAAACCAAACTCAGGATGCTGATGAATATCATGACGCCATTCCGTCACTTTAGTATTAATGGTCATTACTGTATTCCTTTAGTAACAAAAGCGCAGTCGTTATCTATTATCGACTACGCATTGATATTTAATTATGATTTTTGTAGTTTTAATTTATTCACAATTTGTTCTGTCATTTCTTGTTCTTTATTTTTACCAAACTTCATAAACATCATCATTGAAATAATCACAACGCTAATCGCAAGTAAACGCATGGGAGTTACTGATTCACCAAGAGCAAAAACAGCAAGTAGAAAAGATGATAAAGGCATTAAGTTTAATGCCATTCCAGTTCCATCAACACCAACACGCTCCATAGCATAAATATAAATTAAATAACTAATACCAG
The DNA here is from genome assembly GCF_021236965.1 of Photobacterium carnosum. Classification (NCBI taxonomy): domain Bacteria; kingdom Pseudomonadati; phylum Pseudomonadota; class Gammaproteobacteria; order Vibrionales; family Vibrionaceae; genus Photobacterium; species Photobacterium carnosum. The sequence continues at coordinate 103,354 of NZ_WMDN01000014.1, forward strand.
AGATACCCACACCAAGAATCGTAATACAAAGAATGCGTAATGGTGAACTAAAAATGCCTAAAGCAGAGCTTAGATCTGCATTTGACACAAGAAGATATAATCCGAAACCAACCGATGCGAATACAAATTGATGGAACATCGTTGCAACGGAACCATATTTCTCAGCTAATTCCGCACGAGCATAAGCCATTGTGGCAAAACTGGCGGCACTTGCAAAACAGATTAAGTGACCAATATTGAAACCATCTGTTTCTGATTTTGGATCCATAACCAAAATAGCAACACCAACAAAAGCACCTAATGCAGCAACCATTTGTAATGGGGAAAATCTTGCGTTATGACGAAAGAAACCGACAGTTAAGATAAGAATAGGGATTAAACCCTGAATAACACCATTTTCTGATGCAGTAATATAATCAAGAGATAAAAATGAAAAGAAACTAAAAGCACCTTGCCCAATAATACCGCACGCTGCTGACCATATAATATCGTGACGATTTTCCCAATTTAATTTGAAGTCTTTTTTCTTCGTTAATTTTCCTGTTGCAGTACCAATTTTTAAAATTAGAGCAAGCGTCATAAATGCAATAGTATAACGAACCCAAACAAGTACTTGAGCATCCATTACTTCAAGAATAGGTGTTCCCACAATCCATGGAATCCCCCATAAAAGCCCAATAAATATTGCAGCAGTCCAACCCATTGTCGTACGGTTCATAATTTAAATCCTTTATTATCCATTAAATTTAAGACGAACGTCCCCATAGGCTGAATACTTCAACTTTATTCCATTTATTAAATAAGGACGATCGATAACCTGTAACTTTAGATCTTGGTACGGTAGAGAATATTATTCAGTTATTTTAAATGAGGGTTATCACTATTTAATAAACGCCCATATCCAGGACAACAAGCTATTTGACCAGTTAAAGCCATAGCATGCCAAAACATAGCAGAATTACTACAAATAACAGGAATATGAAAGCGTTCTTCTATTTCTTGAATATGATCAAGTACACGCAAATTAGTACAAGACATAAAAACAAGGTCAGCACCAGATTCTGGTAACATTTGCTCAAGAGCAGTGAACATCGACTCTTTTGATACCGTCGTAATATCAGTATCACGCTCAATACCTAATGAACCCAATACAACAATATCAAAACCTGCATTTTTAAGCTGTTGATATAATGGGTAATTAACTTCTGTTGGATAAGGTGAAAAAACAGCGATCTTTTTTGCATTTAAGTGATTAAACGCGGCTTTAGCTGCTGTCCAAGGGTTTGTCGCAGGAATATTATCTCGGTTTTGCGTTAGTAATTGTCCAACCCGCTCTTCACCAATAATAATAGATGCCGAAGTACAACCAAAAGCCATTACATCCATTGGCAAACCATTAGCAATAAGATCTGAACCTTCACTAATGCCATTTGCAATATTGTCCAATGCTTCAGGTGTCATCTCGCTATTATAAAATACACGAGTACTAAATACGGCGGCTTGTGTTCCAACTAATTTAGCCCAATCCATCTCTAAAGAATGATCAGTACTTAATTGTACTAAACCAATATGAATACGATTAATTCGAGGCGCTGCAATATAATCTAATTTTTTTTCAAACTGTTTAAATTCATGAATAGTATTCATCTATAACATCTCTTCTTGACGATATTTATAGGGCTAACAATCATTAGCCCTTATTATTTTCATATTTTATTTAATTATAATAAGTTCAGGTTCAGCGCGTTCAGAAAGCCATTCTGCACCATTTTCAGTAATGACAATATTTTCTTCATGAACCATTGATTTACCAGGGGCATAAACCATTCCAGGTTCTAATGTCATCACCATTCCGGGTTTTAATAACGTATTATCTGTTGCAGTATTTGATGGGCGTTCAGTTAATTCCATACCTAGACCATGTCCTAAACGACCAACGTCATTACCTAATGCACCATTTTCTTCCAGTATTGACCACATCGCATTATAAATATCTGATGTTGTTGCTCCGGGTTTTGCCGCTTCAAATCCCTTAGTTGTTGCATCATACACTGCACGATAAGCTATTTTAGTTTGCTCACTTGCAGAACCAAAAGCCCAGTTACGATCAAAGTCAGAAAAGTAACCATCACGTACTGCACCTGTATCAATAATCAGCACGTCACCATCTTCAATAGTACGATCAGTTGGTCCCATAATAATACTGTCATAACCATCGGAGCCTGAGCCGGCAATAATATATGGGCACTCATCAGCACCTTCCATTAGCATATCAATACGGAAACGCTTACAAATTTCACGCTCTGTCATTCCCGATTGGGCATATTCAGGAACCTTAGCAAAACCAACATTGGTAATGCGGCAAATTTCTTTTACTTTGGCAATTTCAGCAACAGATTTCACTTGACGAATTTCATGTATCGGCAATGAGGCATCAACAAAAGTTTTCTTCACTAATGTTGTTAACTTAAGATAATTATTAACGGGCATGCGTAGATGAGATTCAATACCTAGTGTTGCGCCAACA
>NZ_WMDN01000015.1:0-93139 GCF_021236965.1 Photobacterium carnosum
CAAAGAGTTCTGCATGATCTTTAATGATAAAAACATTTTTTAATCCGTTGGGCTTAAAACCACCTTTAGACCAATCTTGTTCGTAGGCATAAGTCGCAGACCAATCTGATATTTTTAATTCATTGAAGGCATTAGATATTCGGTCGTTCATCTTCTGGGGAAGGTTATCTATCCGTTTTTCTTCAGAGTTAAAACCATTCCAGATGTTTTGTAATACACGCTCAACATTAGCCACTACTGCATTTCTGTGTCCTGTTGCCGCAATCGAGGTGAGTTCTGGTGTAATAATACTGGGAAATCGACGTTCCTTGATGGCTCTGTGCGCCCAGTTTGATAAAAATTTATTAGCGGCAATACGATTTTTAATTTTATTATCTTGGCGAGCTGTAGATAAGGCGACTAAGCCGCAAAATGCACAATGGCTGATAGCATCACTGTAATTGATGGTGGTCATATTAAACCTGATAGTACGTAAATAAACATGATAGATCCTATTGTACAGTAATTATCGAACGCGCAAGAGGCTAGTAGAATGATTGGTCATTTTTATCGTTGTTTAATGACGACATAATATCAATGGCGTCCATAACTTCTGCGCATATTTCATTTATAGAATAGAAATCTTGCTTTTTGATCGTTAGCGCAGGGATGTTAACGAAGTTAAGTAATTCAATGATTCGACGTTCTTTCTTGCTGGTGGTCGAATAAATCCCTGATTGTGATATAACAATAACAGCAACTACTTTTAGTGTTCGTGGGTCGATAATACAAATGTCCAGCACACTATCTTCAATGTCCTTATTATCTGTACGTTTTACCATCGATGATAGAGCTGTACCAAACTGGATGTTGTATGTAGCACCCATCTGCGCAATTATTCCGTTGAAAAGGTGCCAGGTAGCCTCACAGTCATAAACTGGTTTTTTTAGGTAATCTTTTTCAAATGTTTTATTTGTGGCTACCTTAATGTCTTCTTTAATGAGTAGCTTTTGTTGTTGTTTAGCTACGATAATATGGCTAATACGAATACCTATATCAATAACAAACAACACGACTAGAATTAGAAATAATGACGTAAATAAATCATGAATCATAATTAGATGATAAGCCTGTACATTAACTAAAATAATTGAAGCATATTATATTATTTGTAATGCAATGACGATTTATTGAATTATTTCTGGTGCATTTAAAATTTGAGCTTCAGTGAATCCTCTTCTCTTTAAATTTGTAAGAGAGTAGGGGTTATCTTTCTCTGATGACCTCTTGGAAGCATCAATCGCTATTGAGATGGCTTTGTCGGCACTATCATCACCGACCGCTACTCTTAATGCACGACTTGTTTCTTTTATTACGAGTGCCAATATAAGTTCAGCATCGTTGTTGGATTTATAATTGCATTTTACTAATATATCACGTAGATGTTCTGCAATGATTTTACTCGCATTTTCTGGTGTAACCATTTTTCATGTGTCCCTAAATAAATCGTAAGTGGCTGACAATTTATACCCGATAAACTGCCAGCGTAAAAATAAAATTGTTAATTTAAAACTTCTTCATCACACGCATTAAAATATGAACTTAATGCTGTGACGCAAGGATCAAACAAAGGCCATTCACCAAAAGCTTGCTTAATAATTGTTTTTTCTCTCATTTTATCTTGCCATTTGTTCCATATACCATCGTATAGACTAACGCTTTGGCAAAGAGATATTGTTCCTGCTGTAGCAAATGATATGTGTTGCGTCTGATCGTTAAAGTCGGCAATACAATAACCACCAACAAATTGACCGCGTTCCTTTTGCCCATGGAAGGGATTAAATTCGTGACGAGGACGTTCACATTCATTAATCCATTCGAATTTATCTTTTGCGTAAACAAGCACACAATGTACTTTTTTGAGAATGCCGGCTCGAAAAGCAATGTATTCTAACCCGCGATATGAAGGCTCAAGGTGGCACTCTAATCGTCCACTGTTTTTATTGAATCGAGGTACAAGATACGCATGTTTTTTTATTGGATTAAGTGATAATCCAACGGTAGCCGCCATATACAGTGCCCGTTGAACACTATCGACTGTGGCTGACGCAAGGGCATATTTTTTGTCGGATGCGCTATTGTAATTATCAAGAATGATGTTTCTGGCATATAGAGCTTCTTCTTTGAATGTTAAAGCTGATCCATTAATACTCTTATATTGCTGATTATGAGCAGTAAATATTTCCTGTGATTGTTCTATCGCGTCAAACGGAGCCAAGAATGGGGATACTAATGGTACTTGTTGCTGCTTAGGGCGCTGCTGTTGCTGAATAGGGCGTTGCTGTTGCTGAATAGGGCGTTGCTGTTGCTGTTGCTGAATAGGGCGCTGCTGCTGAATAGGACTTTGTACTGAGCTGCTTTTATTTGTGTATTTAGCTGCCTTTTCTTTTTCTAGATCAGATTGTTTTGGTTGTGTATTAGAGGCTGACCATAATGGGGTTTTGACTCTCATGTAACTAACTTCACGTTCAAACGGATTCATAAGTAATATCTCGCTAATTAACTATAGGTTTATTGTTACATGAGTCTTGAGTCGCGCAACCGCACACTTGTCGTTATTGGCTTACTACTACTCATCAAAATCATAGAATGAATCAACAACTTGAATAGATTCAGGTTTAATAACTTTGAAATCGTCAGGTTCATTTTCAGTAAGTGGTCGCATAGCTTCTTGTTGTTCTTGAGCTAATCGTTCTACAGCATCTTCGGTTACTACAGCATCTTCGGTTACTACAGCATCTTCGATGACTACAGCATCTTCGGTTACTACAGCATCTTCGGTTACTACAGCATCTTCGATGACTACAGCATCTTCGGTTACTACAGCATCTTCGGTTACTACAGCATCTTCGATGACGACTGTTGGCAAAGCCTCGTTATTAGATTCTGTACGCTTAGAACTATTCCAATTCATTGCTATTTCTGCTGGCGTCCTATGATCGGCATTATCTGCTTTATCAATATTTATTTTGTCTTCGTATTCTGAAAAATATTTATCTGCATCAATGATATAGTCACAATATTGTGAATAGAATGTCGATAGAGCCCGCTTGATCACTTGTTTACGACGGTACTCATTTTTAAATGGACCAAACCAACCCTCATTACCACTCATTTCAGCAATAGCATCTAGCTCGGCTATTGTCATATTAGAAGTTAAACAAGTGCCATCTATTAATTTTAGAGTACAAAATGCTCCTACAACGTCACCTCTCCCCATGAATAGGTTATCGATTTCAATAATTGGTTCTTCGGATGTATTTGTAACCTTTACCCGATCATTTTCGTGTACAACCCAAGCATTAATAGCTAATAGGTTCCCTGTGCTAAATGAGAGTTGTTGCATCCCCTTATAAGTAACATATATTTTTGCCGTTGGGATAAAGTCGTTAAGCTCACCTTTTACAAGTACATGGCCAAGTGCAGGGGAAAGAGTTAAGCCAAGTGCCGCTGTCTCTAACAAAATAGTACAAAGTTGGTCTGTATCAACCTCATAAAGTGATACTTGTTCATGATCTTGTGCTGAACTAATGATGATACGCTTTAGGTGTTCGCATTCGCGGTCAAAGTCTAAGTTATGATGATGATTTGCTACGATTTCATTAAAATCTGCTTTAACTTTTTCTGCTGACTGATTAAAAATTAGCTGTGAGGTCATTTTTGCTATCTCGTTGTAATATTATTGATTATCAATGATGTGTTGACGTGATTGGTCAATACTTTCTGTTTTGAAATACTTAGAAGAATACTTAGAAGAATTCTTATTCTGGAATAAAAATTCATCAAGCTCTCCCGCTATTTCAGCAAGAAGTTGTACTGATTCATTATTAGTAACTAAGTTTTTAAGCACTCGTTTTAATGTGTGAACAAGGAAAAACTCAGTATTAATCTGATTCCCGGTCATACCGTTTAATCGAGCCAGTTCTAAAATTTCTTCCGCTGTGACAGTGATAACCATTTTTGTGTTTTCACTAGCAATAACAGCCACGCTGCCCATAACGCTTCCTTTGAGTTGCGAGGTTGGCAATGTATAACGTTCGGCTAAAATAGATTCCTCAGTACAGCCATTCCAGCTAACTTCTTCATCACTAAAAACGATTTTTAATGCTTCAATCGTAAATCCTGCATTAGAACGGTTTAATGCCCGAGCCATGCCTGTCGCTGAAACCATCAACTTAGCTTCAACGCTATTAGTGATGCGATCATTAATACCAACGATCTTAACTTCGTTAAGTGATGCCCGTAGGCTTAGTTTGAGTTTTGCGGTATTAACTACGCATTTGAATAAGCTATTTTCTGTAGCCTTATGAAGTAACGAGCCTTTAGCTACGCTTTTGGTTAAAGCCTTTTCTAATTCAAAGAGTTCGTGAGCCAATGTTTTTTCATTGGTGTAGCATTGCTCTTTACGTAACGGTTCAATGAACCCGTTAATCAGAGATTGTATTTCTGTATGTGCCATTTTTATATGCCCTGTAAATATCTGTATCCAGTTTTACATGGTTTTTTGTATGCGCTACCCCTTAAAAATTAAAGCTCAAATGATCACTGTGTGTAAGTGACAATTTTTTTATCGTAGTTAAGTAACGACAAGGCCGATTGGTAAATATTACCAATCGGCCTTTTATATAGGATCAATTTCCCACGATTAAATCATTCCATTTATAGCTATTGTTGGCCGAATTTACTATTTATCTATGTTCCTTTTTGGTGTGATTATTTATTTTTAACCATCATTGTGTTTTTTGTTAACAATAAATACAACTTACGTATATAAAAAACATTGTTATCAGTTATCGTAATGTAATGACAATAAAAATAAGTTCGGTATTTATGTAAAAAATGGGGTAGCGCATATAAGAAAATATGAAATAATAGTCTCAACAACAACGCTTTGTGATTTAAACTAAGATAGTTGTTAATGTTTGTTAATTAATCAAATTAACAATGACCATAATAATTGGAGATATAATAATGAAATTACATACTTCTAAAAATGTTATTGCGGCAACAATGATTAGCCTTCTACTTGTAGGTTGCGCTTCTAATGGTGTTGATGATTACGTTAAAGCTCAAAAACAACAACATGAGCGTGCTGTCGAAGTTGAGCAACAACGTTTTGACGATATCCCTGATTGGTTTCTAAATGTGCCAGCTAATACAACTGATAGTATTTATGCGGTCGGCACTGCAAATACTAATAATTTGCAATACTCACTAAACCAAGCAAAGTTGAATGCTGAATTTGGTTTAGCAAAGGCTTTAAACCAAGAAATTACAGGTCGTGAACGTCAATACATGCACCAAGGTACGGATGGTAATGTACAAATGGACGGTGATAACGTAATTACAAAATTTGTTGATCCGACAGATATTGTAGGTGTGCATACCGTAAAAAATAAAGTTCAATACTCCGACGGTAAATACATTGTATATACGTTATTGAATCTTGACGTAAATCAGCAGCGTCAAATGCTTAAATCAAAAGGCGTGGACTTAACAGCAATTAGTGCTTCTCATGCTTATCAAGATGTGAAGAAAGAAGCTGCACAACGTAAAGAGGCTAAAATTGAAGAGGCGAAATCTAAACAGGCAACGTTACGCCAGAATTTGGCGATGCAAGAGTAACAGGTTACAGAAGCGTAATGAGCTAAACAATACGGATAAAGGCAGCGAGTTATGCTAGGTAGAAACCATATAATTTTTGGATGTACAGGGTGGCTTGTTGCATCCAAGTTGATTCCTAACTATGTCCCTGATATTCAGACAACAACAGGTGCTTTTTCGTTTGCGTTCGTTGCTATCGGTTCTTTACTTCCTGATGTTGACTGCCCTAATTCAATAATAGGACGTAAGTTGCCAAGGGTATCGAAATTATTAGCATCAATGCAAGGCGATTTATCACACGGTCAGGCGTTTAGGCATAGTCGAGGGATCACACATACTGTATGGGTGTGGCTGGTGGCTTATATGTTGTTTTTAAATTTGAATTGTTCAATAGTGAGCGTGTCAATAATGGTGCTTGCCGTAACATTTGGAGCATGTTCACATTTACTAGGTGATGCGTTTACAACAAGTGGTGTTAGGCTTTTTTGGCCCATTCCGTTAAGGATAAGAACACCATTTTATTTTAACACTGGAACAATATCTGAGTATCTAATGACGTATTCGCTGTCATTGCTCGGTGTATTATATTATTTGGGATTTATTTAGTGGAACTAGACTCTAACAATTTTACGGGCGTAATACCTTGTCTTATGTCGTCGTTTGAATACGATACTGACAGTATGTTGGTTAGTTGCCTACCAGTTGATATCGTTCACCTATTTAGCTCAGTAAGCAACGAGTTTTCAGATGATGGCGTGAAGTTTTTTTTTAATACTACCGATTCGCATTTAATGATAGATATTGGAGGCGTTGGAGTTACATTTTTGGTGGTTAGTATTGAAAATGAAAAGTGGACTAGAGCCGACCCGTCAACATCATTTATTATAAAGTCTAGGGTTAAATTAAATAAAGTAATTGCAAAATCAATGATAATTGTTGATAGTTCATTACCTTGTGATTGTATACCATATTATTTAGCTAATGAGCTTAATAGAACCTTTGAGGGTTGTAGATTTTATGTCAGTGGTGATTATCTTGCCATTGAATGCGATTTATACATTACACATGGTGTTATGGCATTAAATGTCATGGATGTTATTGTTTATTATATAAATGTAGTAAAAACACTTAATTCAGAACAGTCTAAGAGTATAAAAAAATGAACAAATTGGAATTGGTAGAAAAAATCGCACATGATGCAGATGTATCAAAGACTGCGGCATCACGAGTTTTGGATTGTTTTATTGAAACGGTAACCGAAACCTTAAAGAATGGTGATTCGGTTGCGCTTATTGGTTTTGGTACGTTTAAGGTTAATCATCGCGCTGCACGTGTAGGCCGTAACCCCAAAACAGGTGAGCCGCTTCAAATTTCTGAAGCGAACATTCCTGCATTTTCTGCTGGTAAAACATTAAAAGATCGCGTAAAGTCAGTTTAGTTTTGAATGTAACTGATTAATTTTAGTTAATATTTGATGCTACCAAAGCCACGAAAATAGTCGAGCCAGTCTCGGCTATTTTTTTTGCGCTTAATAAATTAGCCTATAATTTTTGCGGTTAGGTTATGACGAAATATCACGAAGCCCTTGTTAATTACCAGTTCGGTAAATAATGAGGTTTTTTTATAAGTGTTATTTGCTGATTTGATGTTTTATTTATTATCTTTTGATCTTACTACTGCGCTTTCAACGGATGCTGTATATAATGCCTTTTATTGAATTATCATTGATTTTTAGGCAGTGAATTATGAAAATGAAAGTTTTATCACTTGCCGTTATCGCAGCACTATTAACGGGCTGTGGTGGTGGTGGTGATGAGGGTAAATCATCTAGTGGCAGTAATATCGTAAAACCAAAGCCTCAGATTGAATTGCCGTTGTTGAAAATGGCGAATTTAAAGGTATCAGAACCAAAAGAAGGGACATCAACTTTTAATTTTAAAATCTCTCTGACTAAACCCGCAATTAAAGACGTAACGTTTAAATATGAATCGTTTGATGTATCAGCTAGTCACCGTTTACTGGAAAATCAATATATAAATAAACACATTTCTGATATTAATCGCAATGAAGAAAATCTTGATTATGTTCGAGTTGTGGGTTCTGGCACGATCAAAAAAGGCGAGCAGTTTTTTAGTATCCCATTTGTTGTAATGGCTGATACCGTTCACGAACGCCCTGAATCATTTGCCTTAAAAATCACTGAACTTTCTAATGCTAAATTCTATAAGGGTCATGATCAGGGCGAAGTTGTGATCGCTGATGTCGATAAAGAACCGGTAATTTCTATTGGTGATACAAAGGACACCTTAATAGCTGAAGGTAATACAATTAACATCCCGGTATCTATGTCTTCTCCAAGTGCTCGTGGGGTTAAACTGTATTTTTCTTTGACTGGTGATGCGGCAATCCATAAGGACTATGAGATCTTAACATCGAGTCCAATAATCTTCGGTGATAATGGTGATACATCTGCCCTTATTAAAATCCATGTGCTAAAGGATTTTACATTAGAAGATAAAGAATCATTAAAACTCGAACTGATCAGCGCAACTGAAGCAACCATTAATCGTAAGGCTAATACGAAGAATATAACTATAGCTTCAGATAAAGCACTTAATGATACCGGCGTGACAACTTTTTTTGTTGAGCGCGGAGTTGATGAACTGCCAAATTCTAATTATCAAGAATCGTATGGGCAATCATCGTATGGCTATAACGACGCTGATTTTGGGCGAGATGCAGAACAACCTAACAATCAGGATGGATGGGCAGGGTATCAACTCGACGCTATTGATAGTAGCGGTAACATTGCAGGCATGGATGAAGTGCCTCGTTGTGTTCGAGACAATGTAACGGGACTTTTGTGGGAGCGGCTTGGTGAAACAACATTACTATCTAGTCATGTTGCAGGTATAGACGAAGCACTGAATGAACAGCGATACGGAAAAACTCCTGAAGACAAAGAACAAGCGAGTCAAAAAGTTAATGCTGCAGATGAAAAGTTATTTAATGATGGCTTAAATTGGCAATCAAAGAGTTACCAATATTTATGGCATGATGGGAATGCTAAAACTAATGGTGGAGAACCGGGAGAATTACTAAGTGTCGCAACTCTTAAAAAAGTAAACGGTTTTAAAGCCAATAATATGTGTACGTTCCCATCAAATATACATGAAAATAAACTTACTATCCCAACAGCCAATGTAACTGCGTGTACAGCACAGGCTAAGGCCGAGTATGCCACCCATTACAACCTCTGTGGTGCAAAGAGTTGGCGACTACCAACGATCAGTGAACTGATAAATCATCACAATTACAGCGCAGTAGTACCAACATCCATTCCTAATTATCCGATTAATAAGAATGAGAGTAATAATGGCGTTGTCGATCATTTTGGCAATAATGTGCTTTTAGTTAATCCTGTTATTAAAGATGGAAATATTGAAAATCAGGATGTTATTAATTTAGATCCGTCAGTAAGTAACAAGCAACGAGAGGCTCTTTATTTAAGTTCGTCAACGGTAGCGAATGCTCCAGGTTCAGTGTGGTGCATGGGCGCATTAACTGGCGAAGTTAAGATGTGCAAGAAGAAAGAAGCTCATAGTGTTATTTTAGTTTCGGATGATATTACAAATGATTAGTGATCAGTTAAAACTTGCAATGATTATGGGAATGGTTGCGTTATCAGGCAATGCGTTTGCATTAGAATGTAATCCTAATTTAGTGGCATCGTATGGTGAGAGCCAATTCATCGATAACTATGATGGTACAGTAGACGATGTGACGAATAAGTTGCGTTGGGCAAAGTGTGCCGTTGGGCAAAAGTATAACAAAGAATCAAATTCATGTTCTGGTGTGTCTGAGGCATTCCATACGCTAAAACAAGCTACGTCGGCAGCTATTAAATTTGGTATTACTTACCCCCAAGATGATTGCAGTAATATTGGTGATGTGTGTTGGCGAATTCCTAATATCAAGGAATTATCAACGCTTATCGAGCGTAAGTGTTACAGCCCTGCAGTTGGTGAAGTGTTTAAAGACACTCCATCGCTACCATTTATGACTAATACCCCTGACGTGTCAGCCTATGACCAGAGCTTTGTTAATGATATCGCTTTTTTTACTGACAAAGATGGCAATAGCGAAGGTCGGTTAAGAATTATTAATTTTACGGATGGATCTGAAGTATTAACTAATATCAATATGGAGCAAATTGCGCTTCGTATGGTTAAAAAGATCCCCGATTAAAAGAATTGGTTGCAGCCAATAAAACAAAAAGCATTACCACTTACAATGGTAATGCTTTTTTTATGCACATTTTCTGTGGATAAGTATTGTATTAATTAGAATCGCCACTCATCCGTAATGGACTTACGATAAATGCGCGTTTCAGGTGGAATTGCGTTTTTATTAAGGACCATAGTAGTAGGAGAGTAGAACGATTGTATTTTTCCGTCATTAAACAATGACACGGGCAAATTTGAAGAAAGAGTAAAGCCATTTAGAGTGATAATCGATGCTGGCGTAAAAGAAGCAATAGCCCCGTTAGGCCAAAAGACTAAATCTCTTTTAATTGTAATCCCCATAGCTTGTGTTGGTCTTGATAATGACACTCCAATTTTTTGATTAACCCGATAGAAAACACTTCCTTCTGGTATTTGAATATCATGAAATAACAACGTACCAATAGTTTTATTACCTGAGTGTGGATGTGTTAGCGATTGGTGACACTCGGTGCTAATTTTGTGAGTATTTTTTTCTAAACAGAGCTTTACTGTAGGGAAATCTTGATTATGTAGAGCACAGTATAGTCTAATATCAGTTGCGCAGTGTTGGTATACGTGTGTTGATTCGTAGTATGTAGGATCATTAATTTTTCGCATAGCATTTGACTTAATGACCGCTATTCGATTTTGGTCGAAAATGAGATTTTCAGGAGTAAGAGGATGTCCTTGATTTAACTTCTGCAATTGTTTTTGAGCGAGTTGACGTTGCTTTAGTGTGGCAATATCTGCATCAGAAGTTTGAATTGGTGATGAAAATTCATTTTGCCATGCAGCTATTTGTTCGTTATTAAATGAGGCGTAAGAGGGGATTGGTAAGGCTGTAATGGTCAGTAATAGTAGATGTAATGATTTCAATTTTTATATCCTGAAAGGAATTGCACGAAATTGTACAATTCCTTTTTATCATTAACATTAATGAAGATAATTATAGATTATTTGTTTTTTTTACGTAATGGCTGAACTTCATCAATGAAATTAGTAAGATCGTTAACAGAAACACCTTCACTTTTAATTAATTCTAAAATATCTTTAAGTTTTTGATCTTTAGCATTCTTCTCTTTTTCAAGTATCGCTTCAGCTTTTTTTTGTTCTTCAAGAATTGTTGATAGGCCTTTTATTATCTTGGCTAATTCATCAGCGGAAGAACCAGCAAAAAACAGACGTAATGCGCGCATTTTTGTTAGGGTTTCAGCGGTGATTTTAATAGGTAAATCATCTTTCTTATTTGTCATGAATTATTTGCCTTTATTTGTATTTGAACAGATTTAACAACCAAAAACACAATTATCATTTTGGTTTAATTTGGTATATTAAATGGTAACCGTTTATCAAGCAATCTCAAATAAATGATCATTTAAATCTTGTCATCTTAGAGCGAGAGTAATTATTTGAGATTATTTTTTTTGTTGGCGCGGGTTTTTCTTTTGGAATGATATCAGGTTGTTTTGTACTGTGAAGTTTCGGCATAGTGATATTTTGCGGTGTTTTATATGATGTTGTTACCCCATCATTTGTTGTGATTGATGCCGACGGTATTCTGCCAAACGTGTTTGCAAGTTTAACTATAAAATCAAACATTCCAGTTTCTTTTGCGACAATTGCAAAAGCTATTCTATCACGTTCAAACTGTTCAATTGCAGTAAGGGTATGATGTATGTTCTTATTTTTTGGCGGTTGGCTCATTTTAAATTGAATCCTGTGCCTGATTTTTTTGCCCTCTGATAGTATTTATGCATTAACGTTTGTAAATACTTCATTTTATGTGAGGGTGTTTTTGAATGGTAATGGCCAACAGCGTTAATTATCGATTCGCCTGTTTTTAGTTCTGAAATTCTTAGCTCAAGAATTCTAGCTGCTACATCAATATTTAGACTGGTATTGTTGGCGAGTTTCATCCAATTAACGTCTTGGTACTCTTGCTTAAAGAAGACTTCATTAAATTGAATAGTATTAATCTGTGCAACACCAAGATCCCAACTTTGGCCGTTATTTTTTTTAACCATACCCTCATTGCCATGTTCAACATCAAGAATCGCAAGTAATAAATACTTGTCGATATGATGTTTTAAAGCAGCTGCATCAACGTACTTTTCTATTTGAACTTGAGATATTGGGTGCCCTGCAGTTTCATATTGTTGAGGTATATCGACGTAGTATGCCATTAGCGATCTATCTCTACGTATTTAACGCCGTGTACTCGGATAACGATAGAATAAATAAAGAATGGCATTGGACATAGAGCTATCCATGCAAGAAGGTTTGTTTGAATACTAGAAAGGATTGTTTCATTATCAAAGCCGTTGAGATTCGATGCGATAAAGCTGACTATATAAACCAATATGCAAACAACGGCCGTTTGACCAGTCGAAAAACTACGACTACGTAGAATTCCAGAGAGTAGGATGCAATGTAGTCCTGCTATGGAAATATATAGAAAAGCAAATGGTGTATGTGTTATGGCAGCGATAATATAAGAAATTGCCAGTGCTATACTGGTTTCAATGCCAAAAATGACATTTCTTTTTTTTATTCCAGTGTTAGTTTCTTTTATTTCCATAACTTTTCTCCGGCATTAATGTATTATTGTTCAAGTCTTACAATATTAACATTTAGCGTGAAAATGATGAATGATAAAAACGAGAGAAAAACCCTCGCTAAGTTATTCATAGCTCAAGTATCAGCAGTAATAGAGCTTTTAAACCCACGAGGGCGTAAAAACGAAAATAAGAGAGTACGAATAAGCCTGCGTACTCATAAGGAAGTTAACTTAAAACCAACTGCGAATAAAAACCTAGAGAAGAGAACTTTTGTAGGTGAGCTAAAGAATAAATTAAAGCGAGTTCATGTGGGTATATGGGTTACATTACTGTTTGGTCTTGTGACTATAATTCGTATGGATGATGTAGTTCATGTTTATCGATGGATCAAAGTACAATCATACGAGTTAATGGCTGGTGGACAGCCAACCATGTCAACCGACCCTATTGGAGTTTTTGACCGAACGTACATAGCATACAGTAGTAAATATAAAGATTTACCCAAAGAGGATTTGACCCCTTTGGTCTTTGATTCTATTACTCGTTACAAACTTGATGCTCTACGCTTTACTGCGGCGTTTGGGTTTGAAGAAGGGACGTCGTATGCGGATAACTATTGTCGATTGAGCACTGAAGGGGGGTTGTTAAGATCTACTGGCGGGGTTGTTGATGATAATTATATTTTAGTTCTGACCTGTGATGGTCGAGATCCTAAGGTGTTGATAGGAGCTAAATTGATTGCTCTCCCTCCAGATATCAATCAAATACTAACACCTGCTGATTACTATCTGTATTACAAACAGTGATAACAAAAACGCCAGAGAATTGAAATTCTAATAACTGGCGTTTTTGTGTTATTTACAAGGTTCGGTGTTCACCGTTAACGATCAGTTGATTGTTATCTAAGTGAATATCCGTATCAAGACGATTATTAACTACTTTAATAAAGTCCATCTGGATAAGTTTACTTATTACTGGTTGCGGGATGATTGCTGTTTTTTGCACAAAATTCGCAGGAAGTGATGCTGTAAAATGAATATCAACTCCCGCAATAGCCGCTAATGGATCTTTGGTGATTAACTGGGCTGCTGATGGATTTATCTGCATTGTTAGTTTACTGCTAATTTCACCGTCATCATTATCTAAATGTAATGAAAGATTATCAACATTCATTCCCGCTTTAACTAATTCAGTCGCAGATTGTTTTAAACGCGCCTGGTCTGCAGCAGTAGTATTGATAGACTGATCGTAAGCGGATAACAATTCTTTTAATTTTAGCCCTGAAATTCCAGATAATGATATTTCAGCATTAATGTTTTTATTATTCGTATCTACCATTAAGAATTTTTCAGCAGTAAGTGAACCGGTTAATGATAGAGGATAATTTACCTGCTTATCTTTCTTGACATCATCAATGTCACTTACTGTTTTGGGCTCATTACCTAAGTTGTATGTTACTAATAATTTCTGCAAATCAATAACAGGAAGTATGCGGTAATCATTAGTCTCTGTGGCTAGGGTAATAGTATCAACATCAAGACGTCCACTATCAATAGATTCAATGGGTGTCGTCGTTTGTATTAATCCATCAGGAACATAAATACGACTAAATTTTACATTTTCAATGTTTAGTAAAGATCCATCTTTATTATGAGGTGTGGGTACCCGAATTTGTTTTAGTTGAGTGAGGGTGTGTGTTATTTTCCCATCATAGCCACCAAAATCATACGTCAACCCATTGATGATCGCCCCTGTATTAGAAATGGTATCGCTGAATACGATCTTAGTATCATACTTTATTTGAACAGCGTTACTTGAATGGTCCGAATCTGAATAAGTTGTATGAATGGCAATGGGTAAGTCTAAACTGCCATCAGTAGCGTTACGTTCGTAATTTGATGGTGCGCCATTTTTGAATTTAAGCTGATTACGTTGAATGTAATCACTTAGCAGTTTTGCACTATCCCCCAGTAATTGTAAGTGCGTATCCGCAGATGAAGTGCCGAATTTAGTGGTAGCAATAGCTGTGATATAAGGTGGGACGTTTGGAATATTAGCACTAATTTCTGGGAACTTATTTGTTGCGATCACTATTTTGGATTTGATTTCAACTGAAGCTAAACCGTAAGCGCTAGAAACCTTTTCAATGTTAACGCCATTAATGTTTGTTAGGTTCTCATCCATCCATTTGTTTACTTGGTGACTGATAAAAAGTGATGTTCCACCGACAACGATAGCGCCTGAGATAAAACAGCTAACAGCTGTGCGCATAAAAATTTGTGCTGTAGACATTTTTTTTTATTACTGTTATCTTTTTGCTGCTTATTTTCCATGATTTAATCCATTTTTTGTTCATGCATTACAAATTATATAAATAATCATACTACAATATTAACGTATAGCGTTATAGTATGGTTTTCTGTAATGCAATTACGATATTAATCATATAGGAATAGACGAAGT
This sequence comes from Photobacterium carnosum, assembly GCF_021236965.1. NCBI lineage: Bacteria > Pseudomonadati > Pseudomonadota > Gammaproteobacteria > Vibrionales > Vibrionaceae > Photobacterium > Photobacterium carnosum. The sequence goes on from NZ_WMDN01000015.1 coordinate 14,930, forward strand.
GTCAAACAATAAAGAACAAGAAACTCAAAAGAAAACAGTATTAGAATTACCTGAAAATAATGCAGTGCAACCTTGGTACAAGTGGAATGTTAGCAAAGGTAAATATATGCTCGGTCTTTTGATCGCTATCTCAGCATTTGGCGTATACATGCAACGTCCATCAGTAGAACTAAATATGGATGCCCGTGGTGTGGGTGCCTATGTACGTTGTTCCGGCTCTATGAATGGCGACTCAATTGATATCGGTTCGTGTCGTACCTATTTTGAAGCGTACCTACCTGTTCGCATTAAAAAAACCAACAATTTACCACGAATTGTACCGATTGAAATGATTGCTAATACTTATAAGTTAGCAAATGAAATGATCATCGACCAAGGTAAGGTTCCATTAAAACCATTAGGTGAAATGACGCAAGGTAAAATTATCATTGCTAAAGATGGCTCTGTAATTGCTAACCCTGTGAAAGATGTAACTGCTGATAATCTATTAAAAGAAAATACTAAAACTACGGTAGTTGCTAATAAGTAATACATCTAAAGCTTATCCATGTTGTGTGGGTAAGCTTTTATTTATTACATTAGGGATAAAATAATGCTTTATATTATTACGGGGCACCCAATCACCTTTTCTATCTGTGCTCTTGCCGTTATCAAATTACTGTATGATGAATTGATGGTGCGGGTAAAAGGCGAGCACTTACCTAAATGTCCTAAATGTAAAAAGCCAATGATTACGAAAGTAGCCAAGCAAGGTAAACATATAGGTAAACCGTTTTGGGGATGTGTCGATTACAGAAAAACTGGGTGTGATGGTTTTCGAACTAAGGGACTGTTTGATAAGGATGAAGTATCACTAACCGAAATTGAATATCAAAAAAAGTTAAGAAAAAATGATAATAAATAAAAAACACTTGGCTGGTGTGGCTGCTGTTACGTTACTTGCTGGTGGCATGGTTTTATATTTAAATCAACCGAACGCAGTACCTTTTTTTGGTTCTTTGCCGACAAATGGCTTGGAAGCAAAAGCGTTTACGATCCCTGTTCATGGGTATAGTATTTTTGACCAAACTTTATTGAGGGCTATTCAAACTCACGAGGTTGAACAGTTTAATCGTGCTCTGTCAGTAGCATTTAATGATAATGCCCAAATTTATCTTGAAAGTAATTCAATTCAGCGTTTCCAAGCGGTAAAACAAGCAGTGATAAAGCGTGGGGTTTTATCCGCTGATAGTGATGTTGTAAAAAATATCGATTGGCTAATTAAGGCTCTTGAGCTAAGAAAACAAGAATTTCCTAAATTTCAAATGGCCTTAAAGCACGAGATTGAATTAACTAATGCTGACGATATTCGTCGCTATAAGAAAATCACTAATCAACTGAGTGATTATAAGGCACGTCGTGATGCCAAGCATAAGCTATTAGCTGAAGCTACATCAAGGCATGACCATGATGGTATTAAGATTGATAAACTGATTAATACACTCAACGATAAGATCAATGATCGCTTATCCGCGAACGGTATTAAACAACGGAATATATTGAACGTTACCAGTTTTCTAACCCAGTTATCGTTAAGTATAAAGTCAGAGTACCATCGTGGGGTAATAATTGAACTGCCATATTTAAAGATTAATGATACTGGTAAGTTGTTCGTTACTGACAATAAAAATGAATTATCTATTGCAAAACCTTTAGTCACCGATTTTTTAGCACAGCATAATAAAGAAATTGTGAATTATAAGGCCAGTGAATTAGATTTGCAGATGCAACGTGAACAGATGTCCTCGTTTTTTGATGAGGCAAAAGTTCGTTATGGTAAATATCCTGTTGAATTGAAAAGTGACTTAAAAATCATCAAAGCAACCATCCGAGATAATACGGGTGGTGTTTACGATGTTACTACTGAACAAATAGAGTTCAAGCCGAGCTATTTAATTTCAAATAAGTGGCAAGCATACTTGGCTAAGATGGGCGTCTCTAATAAGCAGTTAGTAACGTTTGCTGAACGGGCTAATATCATCGTTGCGGTTGATAATAAATTATCAATGGCGGCAGCTGCAGATGCTAGACCTGCAAAAGTTCAAAGTGATGGCTCGGTGGTAGTACCTAATCATGCACTTAATGGTAAAGGTGTCGTTATAGTCGGAATTTCAGGTAACTCAAACACGCCATGGAAAGCAAGGTTATTTAAGTTAGATAAGAATGGAAAATTATCAAAGACCCCTACATGGTCAGCAAGTTTAAGTGTTCCTTATTATCAATCAGATTTAAGCAGACCAATTTATAATATTAGCAAATATATATCTTAACGAGGTGCCTTGCTGTAATGCGACTACGAAATCACGATAGCCAAATTGGTGTCGTGATTTTTTATTTATATAGATAACGCTGATCGTTGAAAGTGAAGTTAGTAGTGGTTAATATGTGTTTTTTAATTTGAATGCGGGTTTATCTTAATGTTATGAATGATTTAACATTTTCCATCTTTGAATCTATGAAAAGTAAGAGAGCTAATAGACACGAAAGGGTATCTAAAAGCACAGATCAAAAAGTGTATAAATCCACGTACTATCAATGCAATAGGTCGGACGAGCGTTATTTAATCATAGATGCTATTGAGTGGTGCCTAACTACTGCATCTAGAGTTACATTCTTTAATTTGAATAGCCATATTAACCGTATTTATAAGCATGAGTGCTGTGGTTATGTGGACACCGATAAATGTGCAAGGTTCGTTTGGGATGTGCGTTCATTAGGAAGTGATGCGTTAAAGAGTAAGCAAGGAGAACTAAAAGCCATGCAGAAAGCTGTTGCTTAACGTCAAAATAAAAATTATTAGCAATATCTGAATGGAATATTTTTATTGTAAGCGGGAAATGATAAAGCCTGTGCTTACATGTGAGCTTCGTAATGTTACCTTACAGTTTTTATGTTTAATAACTGATTTTGAAATCATAGTTTTAATTGTTATTAACAAACAATATTAATGGTATCTTACGTAATAAATGTTTAACGTTTGGTGTTTTAGTGGACGATTTAATTGTTGTTAACAGAAAGTTGGATATGTTGGATGCGCCCATTAAAGAGGGGAAGGATCCAGATGTAGTGTCTCCTTGTAGCACCACACTTAACCCTGAATCGCTTGAGCGTAAACAGGCTCTATTAGATGTAGAACGCACACTTATTGGCTTTGTTGAGGTTGCTAACAGTCTGTTTCAGGTGGGAGCAAGAGTTGTTTATTTTGATAAATTTAACAATAAAGAAAGTGCGCTTTCGAAGTTAGTTGAAGTGTACGTCGCAAAGCGATATTCACACATTAATTTCAGTGATGATGATATTGAACACCTGATTGATAATATCATTCAGGTGTCGATGATTGATATTTCAAAATTAAGATTATCGTCACACATTCTCACTCAACTTTGTCAACATGGCCACTGTGATCCCTCGTTTCAATAGTTGGGTTAGCGACGATATATTGAAGTTATATAGCGTCGCTTCTTTGATGGTATAGCTACCAACCTTAAGTAAAAGCCCATGCTATAAGCGGATCTAGTTCTGTGGTGTTAGAGTTAGCATTTAATTGTAGCTCACTTACGACACTTCCCATGTACTTTAAATCCCCAATATGCCCATTTACATATTTAGCACCAAATAAAAATTGATGAACACTTTCACCGTCTGCTGTACTCCAATTACGAACATCTAAACACTCAAACATACCCTTAGCAAAATCATTACCCTGTCGAACAGCCTCTAGTATGGCATTGGTTTGTAGCCAGTCATTAAGCTTTGCCTTTTCACGTTTAGTTATTCGTTTAGATAGCTTTGGAAATGGTGATGTAATTGATTTGCTGAGAGTAACGAACTGATCTCCAGCATTAATTGGTATTAGCATTAGAAGCCCATAATGGAGGTTATATGATGCATCCATCGTACTATGGGTATTTACCTGCGCAATAAACGTTAAGCATTGATAGTGTGGTAATATTGCTGGTAGGTTAAATACTATTGGATGTTTGAAATAATGAACTATGGGTTATGGTTAGAACAACAAGGCGATTTAGAACGCTATAAAAATTCACCTGTTTGTAAAGTCGCTGAAGATTGGGGCTATGCCATATTAACGATTATTCGAGGAATGGGGGTTAAGGGAAATCATCGAGAATACCAGTTAATGCGAAGGATCATCTGTCGTGATGAATTACCGTTGTTACTTGATAACGCCAAAAAATACGCATGTTCATCAGAGCCGTTTAAAGCTGCACTTGAAAAAATCAAAAAAATTAGCAAATACCATCCTGATTACCTAAAAAAAATCATGTGTGCACCAATGCTCGATGAGCCTATTACTATCGAAGTAATAGAAGGGGCAAGCGTTTGTTATATCGTGACTTCAGCCTGTACAGAAAATATTTAATCTTTTTTGCTGGTGGATTATGAATTCATATTTTAGGTGATGGCCACAACAAGTTTTCACATACGCCTAACAACGATAAATATCGTAAGGAAATGACTACATTGTAAGTAAAATACGACAAAAATTAGACATCAACCAATTTGATTAAATGGGATAAATGACATTTAGCTTAATATGCAGATTGTTGATTTGATAGATGTTATTATTAATATACCCATCTAAATTCAATAATTAATACCGCTAATGCTAACGAGACCAAAGATGATAGTCGCGCAGCAAAATCGTTGAGTTACTCTAATTGAAACGTGAAGTAACTCTAACTACATTCAGGTATCACTTAGAGTTACTTGTAATATTTAATTTATAGGATAATTTTTTATGCAAGAACAATTGAAAGACTTAAAGCAAGTGTTCAATAAGTGTGAAGATATCTTCGATAACTATCGACCTCGTGCTGGGCAAAAACGTATGTGCTTTGAGTTTGTAAAGCAGTTGAATGAACCACATGAGACTGTAACTATTTGTGAAGCTGGAACTGGAACAGGGAAGTCATTAGCATATCTAGCAGCAGCAATAACCTATGCCGTAAATAATAAAAAGACGGTTATTATCAGTACCGGTACTATCGCCCTCCAAAAACAATTATTAAAGAAAGATATTCCGCTACTTTCTCGCCTTTACAACAAAAAATTTAGCTATGCGTTAGCACAAGGTCGAGCCCAATACGTTTGTCTTGATAAACTTTCTGACGCGATAGGTAAGGGTGGTACCCAAAGCTTCTTATTTTCAAATGATAGCGAAGAATCGCAAATGTTAGAAAAAATGCATAGGGACTACAATAGCGGTCTTTGGAACGGTGAAAAAGAATCATATTCAAATACGATACCTAGTGAAGTATGGGCCACAATAGTTAGCGATAAGCATAAATGTCAATCAAGGTTTGAAAGTCATCGTGAATGCCCGTTTCATAAGGCGAGACGTGGAATGAAGGATAAGACTGTAATCCTTGTGAATCATAACCTACTGCTGAGTGACCTAAATCTAAGTTGCGGTGGGGGCGTTATTTTGCCGTCAATTAGTGAGTGCGTATTAGTTATCGATGAGGCTCACGACCTTCCTGATATTGCTCGTTCAGCATCAGAAGGGGTGTTTTCCATTGCGTCCTTTACAAGTCTTGCTGAATCGTTAGTTAAAGCAGCTAAAAGGCATTCAATAAATGAATCGCAACTTCGGCTAAACGATAAATTCAATAAAATTTTCGACCTTACCAGTAGTTGCGTCGATAGCGTAACGTCCTTAAAAGCATATCTTCAAGCCAATCACGATACTTTTTTTAAAGATAACATTTATGTTCTTCGTGCATTCTGTGAAAATCTAGCCTCGTTTATAGACAACGCCCTAAAGGATTTTAGACGATTAAAAAAATTGGTTAATGAAATAATCAATGTCTATAAAAAAATAATTGATGATGGTGATCCGTTGACCCCAAATCAAGAAACTATCTATGGCGATTATACATTCCATATTAATTGGATAAAAACTGCTGAATATGTGTTGTTTACTATGTTAGGTAAAGATAATTTTGATGAAATGGCTAAGTGGATTGATAGCAAAGGTCGCGGTGATACCTATACGCTATCTGTCGTACCGATAGAGGCAAGAGGAATATTACAAAATCTATTGTGGGATTATACCTCGGATGTGCTTCTGTGCTCGGCTACATTAAGTAGCGTCGGATCTTTCCAGTTATTTAAATCAGAGTCAGGCTATCCTGATCACGCAAAAGTATTCAGAGTAGATTCGCCATTTGATTATTCGAAAAGCACTTTATGCATTCCTGTAATAGAGGTTGAACCAGGTGACCAAGAAGAATATACCCAATATCTCATTGATAATTTATTCGAAAAGTACATAACAGATCAAGCCGCAAACCTCGTCCTATTCTCATCGTATTGGCAGATGAATAAAGTCTTTGATGGGGTTAAGCGTAAAGCTAAGAAGAAAGGCTTTATCCTGCAGCAACAAGGTAATTCTCCTAAGCAAACAATGCTAGATAAGCACTCGAAGTTATTAAAGGAAGGTAAGAAGAGCGTCTTATTTGGTACAAGCAGTTTCTCGTTCGGTCTAGATTTGGCTGGTGACCTATTAACGAACTTAATCATCACAAAAATTCCATTTTCTTCTCCTACCGATATCGTTGCAATTAGGCATTCTGAAATTCTGAAATCTCGGGGGAGAAATCCGTTCTTTGAACTTACGCTACCACAAGCTAGCAGGGCTCTTGTTCAGGCTGTCGGACGGTTAATTAGAACAGAAATGGACAGTGGGACAGTCACAATTCTTGATTCCAGATTGAATACTAAAGCCTATGGTAAGCAAATTATTAAATCGTTACCTCCGTTTAAGCGCGGTTAGGCAAGGATTTTTTTGCCCATATGCTATAGACTTTTTATGCAATCAGTCGTCTAATTTAGTGAGGTTGTAGGTCACTTATAAGTAAATGCTACAACACATATCTATAATATTATTAATAGGGTTATGTTATGTCTTATGGGAAGTTAGCAGCAGGAGCGGTCGCATTATTAGCTGCGACGGGAATTGGTTATTGTTTTGGTGGCGAAAAGTTTAAAAAAGAAGAAGAACGATCAGATTATAAATCAGGTTATAACAACGGAAAAGCCGAAAACATAAATAGTGTAAAAACAGCTAACGATAATGCAGATAAGGCAATAAAGGCAAACGAAGAGTACGTTTATCATCAAAACCAAATTATAGCATTGATCACTATTGGAACGGCTGTAGCTGGTTGTAAACAAATTCCAATCCCTACAAATATATTCACTGATATATCTCAGGCAGCTGGTGGGCTTTCTGTCTCTAATGCATCACAAGAGACAAGAAAAAAGGCTGAGTCATTAATGAAGCGTCCAGTATCAATACGTAGCGCAATATCAGTGGCGAATCGTGCAGGGCTATCAAAAAGTCAGTGCATTGAAATGATTGAAGTTGCAATGTCAATTGATGGTAAGCCAAATGATAAGCAATATGCGTTTCGTAATGAATGGAGCAAGGTTGCATGAATTATTTAGAGAGAAAACAGTGTCGTAAACAATGGGCTGATAAACGTTCTGTTGTTTCTCAAGCAAGTATTGATTCTTTGCATGAAGATTCATTGCGTGATAATTCGCAGATAGAATTGATTAAGCCAATTGAGATCACTCATGGCGTCAACGATTCAAAATTACTAATTACAATGTTATCAGATCAGTTTAATGGTCAACGATTAGAACAATTATTTATAGACGTTAAGCGTGATGTAATTGCTTCAATTGTACCGCTAGGCATGGGGTCTAAGTTGGCTAAACATGATCAGCTCGGTGGTAATGTAGATACAACATATAATGTCAGGAAAAAGATTTACGCTACTGAAGACGCAGAAAAAGCGTATGACCAGAGAGAGAAATATGATTCTGATGACTATCATAATCGCAGTAAAAAATACAATAAAAAACAAAGAGTTGGTAATGCTGAAGCCGATAATTGTACATTAATTGATGAATCGACGGGGCAGTTATTTGAACGAGGGAAAGATGGGAAAATCCATAAATCACTTGATCATACTATACCAGCGTCAACAATACATGATGATCGTGCCGCTAATTTAGCTGAAATGGATACCGTGGATCTTGCAAATACTGATGAGAATCTTCAGTTCATAAACCCAAAGGTCAACTCGACAAAAAATGCTCAATCTAATGCAGAATATGTTGCTAACATCGATAAGAAAATAAAAGAAAAAGAGGTGCGTATAAGTCGGTTAGAAGCAAAAGATACCTTATCAGATCAAGAACAACGTGAATTGGCCAATGCTAAAGTTTACGTAGAAGATAATGGAAAAATTAATAAACAACGTATGTTAGAAGCCGAAAAGGAAGCTCAGGAAGCTATTGATAACAAGGTTGATGAAACATACTATAAATCAGATAAGTTTCGTAAAAACAGTATAGCCGCTGCTACAAACACAGCAAAAAGAGCGGGTGTGACTGCAGCTTTAGGCCGAGTTTTAACTTTGTTTATGAGTGGCCTTATTGATGAAGTTATCGACTGTTGGAAAAATGGTAAAGAAACTGACTCAAATATCAAAGAACTTAGGGTTCGTATTGGACGCATTGTTAATCAATGTACTTTGGAATGGAAATCAATTATAGGTGTAGGCTTAGGAGCCGCAGCCTCCGGCTTCTTTTCTGAATTAGCGACTATTTTCATTAATACCTTTGCAACCACAACAAAACGAACGGTAACGTTAATTCGAGAGGGCGGATTTTCTCTATTACGTGCACTAAAGTTGATCCTTTCTCCACCTGAAGGTATGACGCTTATTGAGGCTACTCATGAGGCGACAAAAATATTTGCAGCAGGAATGATTGCAGCATCAGGTATTTTAGTTCAAAACATGTTAGAGACGTATTTTAAGGCGGTGTTACCGTATGGTTCTGAATTAATATCGACAATAATAATTGGCGCGTTGATAGCCATTACGTCTTGCTTAGTAGTGTACATAATCGATAAAGCTGATTTTTTCAAAGTTACCAATAACAAAAAGCAAGATTTTGTAACCAATGCTTTAGAAGATCTTCTTACTAATGAAATGGAAAGGACTAAGCAATTATCGATTAAATAGGTTGTTTTTACCTTACGATGGAATACCCGATAATTGGGGTTATCGGGTATTAAGTTGTTGATTTATATCGAATTTACACACTACCAATCTAAAACCCCCTCTAACCCGCCCTGCCTAAGTAAGATGACGAAGGATTTCTGGCGGTAAATTTAGCTCCCCTCCAGTAAGATCCGCCCGTTTAATCGCAGCAAAAATCTCAGCAGCCGTTTTGGTTTTTTGTAGATCGTGGTAATTACTCAGTGAAAAACATTTCGAATGGCCACCAGTATCGTCGGTCCAAAAAACAGCGTAAGTCGGGTACGTTTTTTTTTGCTGATTTTTAGTTATATAAGTATGATTTTGCGCATGACAATATACCCCAAACTTATCGCTTCGACGAAATGCGTTTATTTTCCCTCTCTTTACTAAGTCCCATCGTTTAATTCCCCAGGAATCGATGGCATTAATAAATTGCCAATATTTTGCTTCATCAAGTGTATGTTCACCATATTTATTTGAGTTGAATTGTCGAGAAAGATGATGACCACCGGGCAAAGGGATAGTGACTCGCACACTACCTGTTGGTTTAGAGTTTACTATGCGATATTCGTCGCTTAGATCTAATTCACTCGGTATATATGGTTTAATTGCCTCGTGATTTTTGAAACTTAACGTATAACATCTATAATGTTGCGCGAGAAATGCGCCCCATTCACTTTCAAGAACCTTATTACAAAACGTCTCTGCAGCTTCATAAGTAGAAACGACGCGTGATGTGTGATGAGTGTCTGGATGTTGAATATAGCAAAGATATTCGTTAGTTTTGTTTATTGTTTGTATTTCCGTTATACATCGATGGGTTTTTAATTGTTGAGCATGTTCTACACGATTGGTCGAGACCATCTCCCATTCGTCTTTAGTCCATCGTTCTAGCCCTATCTCATTAAAGCGAATACGAGCATCTTCGATTGCTGATTTAAGTGATGTTTTGATATCAACACAAGAAATTCTGTTATCACGATAATTTTTAACGTTCGGCATCGGGGCCGTGATCATGATCGTCTTAGTTTTTTTAAGGATGTTTATATATCGATGCATAATTAACTCAAAGTCCATGTTGAACTAAACAATATATATTAATATTGTAGTAGCTCAATTATAGTTATTGTATGTACATGACTGTTTGATGCTTTTTTGTGCTTTTTTGTGTTTTTATAAAAGTTTATCGAGAATGGTATGAGTAAATATCAACAATTAGAAAATTTAGAATGTGGTTGGAAATGGAATTATTTGACCAATAAGATACTTACTGGGTGTAATGTTACTAAATGGATTGATAGCAGTGAGATTGAATCTTCAGTAGCAAAATTAAAGGCAATGGAGAGCGAGCCTGTCAATGTTCTAGATTGGATTATAGGTAATCTAAATCAAGAGCATGAACGAAAGCTAAATCAAGCCATACGAGCCAAGAGAAAACGACATTTCAATGCTGAACAACGGCACACAAAGAAAAAATCAGTTGATTTGGATTATGCTGTTTGGCAAAAACTGAGCGAAAGATCGCAAAGCCTTGGTGCTACCCTATCAGAAACCATAGAATTACTTATAGAAGATAAAGATACCGGTTCGCTATAGTTTTAATTCCTGATATTTATTTTAATTCGCTTACAATGTTAACATATTACGTTATCAGGTTATTGAACGAGATTAACTGTGACAAGTTATTTAAGGAACAGCATCATTGCTGCTTATGTGTCGAGCTTTATTTTAGGTTTGATGAATATTGGCAACCAGAATTTAACGTTAGTTGTATTTGTTTTAAATTTTGTAATGGCACTTCTTTTAATCGTCGTATGTGCAAAACGACGTAATGAGTATGATATTGGGAGTCTGCATTTATTTAATGTAACCCGCTTACTAATTAAGGCATTGTCGTATCAGGCTTTGATTTTGTTAATGATGGGCATATCATTTGGGATATACAGCATAATGAGAGCTTGTGGTGCTCATGATGGCGGTTTAGATATGTTTAACATGGTTGTGAGCAAGTTAACTTTGCTCTACTTCATGATTGTTAATTTGTATTGCCTATGTTTTCTTTCTGGGACAGGTCTTTACCGGTTGTTCCATATGATCCCACCAGGTGTTTAACGTGAACTTTTTAGAGAAAATTAAAGCCTACTATATTTATTTAGCTGCCTATCTGCTATCTGTTTTTCTTACAGGACGATTAACGGACCTGCTTTTCTTTAAATATGGAAGCTCATATTTATTTATAATCTTGGCAGTTATTCCCATAGGTGTAAATTTTACAATTGCCAAAGAAAATATATTGGCCGCAATTCCAGCTTCGTTATGCTGTGTTTTTGTGTGTGCGTACTCATTTGACCATGGTGATTATAATCACTACTCATTGTATGTGGACTACATAGGATTGAGTTCGTGTGCCCTCGTCGCCTTTTTGTTTATGCGCTTAATTTATAAAAAAGGTCGTAAATTTGGCTTCTTCCGTAGAAAAATCAGTGAGTAGTTGGATAACGATAATTTAAAAAAGGAACTAGATGGTTTGCAATTCATCTAGTATCCGAAATTACTTATTAAGTTTTTAGATGTAATTTTTTCTGCTGTTTTTGATACGAATGGCGCATTCTTTCGCTGTTGGTTCCATATATGTAATGGTTAATGGTGATAAAATTGACGTATATTTGGCATATGTGATTTTATCAATAGCCGTTGTAAGTGCATTACGCCTTACGAAGTCAATAATTTTCCCATACTTAATATCGTCACCTCTATAAACTTTATGGTAGCAATCTGCTGATATTTGAATATCTGTTTCATAAAGCAATACATTTTGAACATTTAATAATTTCAGTCCACTTATTGAATTTACTTCGTTAGCGTAATTCATGAGTGCAGCTGTTTCTACTGGGTTAGTAGTGATGTTGTTAATAAATGTACATAATGTTTTATCCTCAATATTTTTGGGCGAACATACACCAAGTGTTGTTTTGTATTCAGGCTCTCTAGGTAATTCTAGTTGCTGAGCTGATGCATTCCCCCCTGTGATAACAAGAATACCACCAATGATTAATTTGTCGTATTTACCAAACATAACGCTACTCGTTGAACTGTGATAGCTTATAATATACAAATTATATTAATGAGTGTTAATAATGTTAGGTTTAGACCTTTCCGACCTAAAAGATTGGATAGTAGAACAAGGTAAGAAATTTTACTTGGCTACGTTTTTCGTGTCTATATTGTTCATTTTAGGTGGTTTACTCAACGTTGGATGTACTAGATACTTTTTTGCTATACCCTTTTTAGGTGTAATTGTATTTATAACAATAAAAAATAAATCTAGATGGTGTTTTTTTTGGTTGGTACTGATCAGCTTATTGTTTGGTATACGGATGTGGTCATTTGAGGATAACTCGTATATTTTCCCAATTAACGGTACGGTTATTGACCTACCATCAACGTGGTATCTCATTGACTATAATGATGGTGGTCATTTTATAAGGCCAACTAACACAAGAGATGCTGCTGCAGATGTTAAGGCGTCGTCTCAAGTTGGACAGCTACAAGTTGAATTTTATCGAGTAATAATTGGATATAAAGCATTGAACCCTATTATCAGTTCGGTTGTGCGAGATATTAATGATGATAAGCGTCGATGGATTATTTCAGAGGAAGATAGCTTGATGTTGCTTAATAACAGCAAAGCTAAGTTAGAATCATTTGGATTACAGCATCATGATCAGGTCGAGACGTTAATTTATAGTAATGGGGTTACATCACTGAACAATGATGGAGGAAATGCGCGTACAGTTACAAGCCTGCAAACCACCAGTGGTGATCGCCTCTCGATGTTGATGTACTATCCAATATTTGCCGCAGTATTTTCCCTGTTTGGTTTCTTGTAAATTAGCTTTGGTGATTCTAGTTATAATATGTGAAGTGTGGCGGTATTATCTTAATGGTGAAGATTAATACCGCCCGACGCAATGGGTGCGCATAAATTAGATTTTTCTTAGTGATTAAGCTGATTTTTCGCTCTTCGTAAGTGCTCATAAATTGTAAAGATATCAATTTGCGTTCTAAATTTAGGATATTGAGCTAAGATATTTAATGCCTCAGCACGATCATTGCCCATTGATTGATTCTTAGCGCAGGCGTGATTTATTGTATAACCGCTATCATCAGTTGTGATGATATTGTGTTCTACCGCATTCTTTAATGTATCGAGAACACTATTGATCCCTTTTTGATAATGCACACTAAAGGTCGCAATACTCCCACTTTTCCCGTAGGTATTTTTTAATACGGTGGCAATTACGTGATGCCCCATTTTTACCGTACTATCTTTTTTAGAAAGAATAACCTTTCCTTTTTTTAAGCGAATACGAGTATCAATATATCTCTCAAGTGGTTTTCCACCAACTGAGTACCATTCGCTAGTATTGGGATTTTGTCGTAATTGATTAATGAAGATAACAGAACAAAGGGAATCAGCGATCATCGCTTTTATTTTTTCTAAATTCTTAGCAAGCTCTCGTGAAAACTCTAATGCTGCATTTTCTGTAAGCAACCCGTTAACCACTTCGTTTTTAGGTAGCATTGATGCAATTGAATCAAAAACGATAAGATTTACAGTGCCACTTTTAATAAGTTCAAATGCGATCTTAAAAGCATCATCCATCGTCGTTGGTTGTGAAAAAATAACGTTATCCATATCAACACCTATTTTTTTCATATAGGCGGGATCAATGGATTGTTCCGTTTCTATAAAGGCAGCTACGCCATTAGTACGCTGACAGTTAACGATGGAGTGTAAAGCGAGTGTCGTCTTGCCTACGCCATTCTCACCGCTTATTTCAGATAGTGACGAAAATTCAAGGCTACATTTACCACAAAGAGCAAGATCAAGGGATGTATTCCCTGTTGATGTTCCATATAGTTTTACTGTATTTAATACTTCAGATTGTTTTGCTGTATTTAATACTTCAGATTGTTTTGCTGTATTTAATGAAGTGGACATGAAACCTACTTATATGATTTGTAGAAGATACAAATAGGTTCTCATGTATTTTGATATGCGCTAGTGCGATTTATGAATAAGGTAAAATTGTATGCTAATTACAATTATTAAAAGAATCGTTCGTCGATAACGAATTTAATTAAACTATATATTGCATCAAGGCTATCAATGTTATGGTCGGTCCCCATTGGGATATCTAAATCAAGGGGCGATTTGATGGTGGCCACTATGTCATTTTTATTATTAGTTGAAAAATCCACATAAGAGTTACCAATAAATGAAATACTTTCTGATAGTGCGTTAATTCGACTACTAGATGAGTCCTTAGCCTCAGTAACTACTGCGTTAATTAATAAATGATCTTTTTCATTATATGTAACGTCATAACGTTGCTCAAAAGTTGGGGCGATTATATTTATAATAATTCCATCTGCAAACAATGTGCTAGAGAATTGGGCATCATAACTACTCGTTAATTCAGCAAATAATCCTTCTGTACTATCAACTAAAACTTGTTTTCGTAGCTTATGTGTTGAATTAAAAGCATCGGATTCAGAGTTTACAATCGTTCTGGTCATAGTCGTCACAGTATCAATATCCTTTGGCACTAATTAGTATAATAAAATCTTTAGCGGTATTGTCCTAATGGCTAATTGTTCACCCTAGCCATGACATATAATTTGCATTTTTTGTTAATAATGCAAATTTTTGTCGTCGAATGATTGATAATACTATATAAAAGTATGATATTAACCTTTTAATTCAATCGTTTAATACTATGCATTTGTTTCACCAACTATTGTATTTGTAATTGAATATGTCTATTTAATTATGGTTTTTTAGGTTTTTTTATTCTTGTGGGCTATCTGGTTGTGTTTTATTACTATTCAGTTTGTTTTTTCATGTTATTTTTTGCTTCTATTTCACATGCCGCACCAACATATCATGTTGAAGTAATAAAGCGTTCAAAAAATGGCTCATGTATCATTAATGGCTTTAATGATTATACAAAAGGATTAGTTAATATTGACATTAACTTTGTTAATTCTTCGTCAAAATTATTCCATTCGATGCCAAAGGTTGTGCACGAAAAACCAGACATGATAATTTTCCCAGACGTCTATCGTAAAAGACATCAGACACTAAATTTACTTTATCATAGTCACATTCCTGTGATTTCTCGTGATGGGATAGCTCCGATTCAGCTCCGAAATGGGAACGCTTCAACTCTTTCGATAACAAATTTATATGCTAATCAAGCGAAGTCTATATATTCATTTATTAAGCAAGATTTAAAAAAACAGAATAAGAAAAAAACAACCGTAATATTAATGCTAAATGAGTCTTATGAATACGCTAAACGCTTAGGCGCTGAAATTCAGCATACATTCCAATCAGAATATAATAATGACATCAGCATCTTACGAATACGTTATGCTAACGAGCTGCCATATTATGAAGTTAAGGATGGTGATTATTTTATTAGCCTTCTCTCTGAACCTATGTCCGCAGTTTTTTACCGTAATTTGGTTAAAACAAAAAAGCATGTCACATTAATTCATTCTGATTTAGGGATCACTGACAGTTCCTTTGGGCAGTTGTTGCTTGGGAATCCGTCTAATGTGAATTTGTTCTTAGTATCTAATGGTGCCGCTATTTTTAGTCAGCCATATTTAGATTTTATGAATACATATTGTGCTAATGAGAGAAAAAGCAATTATGGAATGATGCTATTCGAAATGCTTGATATTTCATACGAAATTTTAAAAAACGAACTACTTATACAGATGCCTTTCATCGATGCTGTAAACTTTATTAAGTATCCAACGGGATTTTCACGAGAACCTTTGACATTTAATGAAGGAGGTATCCGTATTAATAAAACCATTATTCGTAACATGATCTTAAAGTGTGCTTGTGGCGAAAAACACTTCATTAGCCATGATGGTGATTGTGAATGTGACCACGAAGACTGTAACTGTATGAAAAACAATGGCTTAACAGAGAATATTTATGCGATTTAAGAGCAAGGTGTCATTGGGTTTAATTGTATTACTATATTCTATTGTGATTTTTTCGTGTGTAGGGTTTACCATCTATCTGTTTGAACAAGGGCATTCCTTAGAAAAGGATTTTTTAGATAAAATGGCATATCTCTTTAACAATTCTGTAATTGTTAAAGAAGATTTATATCTGAATGATACTGCTGGTTTGAATGATGAATTGGCTTATATCATCGAATCAATTAAGTACGATAACCACCTGGAATCGATATGTGGAGAGATCTCACTAACAAAAATGGATGTCGAACCATATAATTACATTCGTTGTTCCGGTGATGATGATTACGAAATTATTTTAAATAAACAGCCACGAACATACAGCTACCCAATTAAATTGGGTGATAAAATATTTGGACACCTAACTTGGCGGATAGTTGACGACTGTGATTTTTTATCTATTAATTACATTATAATTTATGTGCTATTTGTTTTTTCTAGTTTTATATGCGCCTTGCTGATTTACTTCTATCTTAGTCCTTATGTTATTGTTAATAAAAATATTAGGCTCAATGAAAGACGGTGTAAAAAGGATTACGAAGATATTGTTTGCCGAGTATCTCAAACCTTATATATGATTAATAATAGTGCTAGTGGTGGTAATAAAAAATATTTTCCTTTAAATGATGATGTTGTGTATGTGGAATACAAAAATGCATATTCTACGATCCATTACGTTAACGGAAAAACGATAATGCTCCGTGTGTCACTTTCTGAAATTGAAGGTTGTATTTACAACTATTTTGTTAGGATAAAACGGAATGTATTGGTAAATAAATATCAAATAAGTAAGTGCGGTAAAATTGAATCATCATGTGGAAATAAAGTTAAGTTAATTGTGTCTCTTAAAAATAGAAAAAAAGAGTTTGATATCACGAATGAAAAAGGTCGTATTGAATTATCAGACCATATTCAGTTACGAAAAACTAACTATGTTATTTAACACCAGACCAGACAAGTCTAATCGTTTGTCGCTGACAATTTTTTGTATGTAGCGCGATTACACTATAGCTGTACAATAACGTTATCTATTAAACTTGCAGTAGGCGTTAGATGTGAAGGCTATACTAAAATGGGCTGGTGGAAAATCTTGGCTAGTACCAATGACGGAAAGAATCGTTAAAGAAGTTAATCCAAAGTTAGTGGCTGAACCTTTTGCTGGTGGACTAAACTTTAGTTGTGGGCATAAGTTTGATCGAGTAATAGCAAATGATTTAAACCCGTTTTCTATTAATTTTTATAGACATGTACAATCTGGTTTTGTACCAAGTGCAAATATCCATTTAAATGACGATATTAATTATTACGCCATTCGTGAACGCTTAAATAGTAAATTAACGAATGGCGTTTATGATCAAGAGGCAGCTCAAGATTTATGGTGGTTAAATCACGCTTGTTACAATGGTTTAATGCGAGTGAATAAAAAAGGGCAATTTAATGTTCCATTTGGATACTATAAAACGATAGCGCCCCCTGATGGTGTTAATGATTTTTATCATGGATGCCGACGGTGGAAATTCGTTAATGGCTCATATGTTGATTTAGATATGCGAGGTGTTGAGCTGTTGCTTGGCGATCCACCGTATATTGATACTTTCTCCAACTACTCTAAAGGTGGGAGCGGCTTCAGTAGCCTGCCGTTGCAACAAGAGGTAGCTGATTGGTTCGCCAATTTTGATATACCTCAAATCATTTGCAATACGGCCAATCGTACTCTGGCAAAAGAATATAAAAATAGAGGCTATGCCGTTTATATTACAGAAGTTCAACGATCAATATCACGTAATGGCGACGGTAGAAAAAAAGTGCCAGAAATGATCGCATTTCGTGGATTTGGGCATGGTCGTCGATTCTTACAATTAGTCCCCAGTATTAAAGTATGGCGAATTTGATAATGATTAATAAAAACGTAGTCCTTCCACCAGCAATGCCCCTCTACCCGTCAATTAATGAGTTGAATGAATCCAACTTGTTTATCAATCAATATATTGCTGAAATTACTATTCACAAGGTTGATGATGCGGGGGTGGTTTATGAACATTCACTGGATTGGCTATCTGAGCAAACAGAAAACGTTAATAACTTCAAGTCGTATCGTAGTGAACTAACCTCGTTTTTGTATTGGTGTTGGAACGTCGCTGGCTTGTCTGTTGCTGATTTAGATAGAAAAACACTAAGAGAATTTATTGAGTGGTGTCGCAATCCGCCTCTGAATTTGCAAGGTACTTGTAATTACGCTCAGTTTGTAAAGCATGTAGATTATGAGTGTAAGATTCCGAATGAAAAATGGCGTCCTTTTACTAAACGTAGAGTAAAAGGATCTGACCCATTAATGAATAATGAGTTAGTTTATCGTTTATCGGATACAGCCATTCAAACAAAATTATCTATTTTATCGAGCTTCTATCAATATCTAAATTGCATAGAGCACTGTGAGTGTAATCCCGCAGCTATCCTTTTAAAGATGTCCAAATTCAAACCAATCCGCAGCCAGAGTGGTGACGATGATGATGAA
Organism: Photobacterium carnosum; assembly: GCF_021236965.1. NCBI lineage: Bacteria > Pseudomonadati > Pseudomonadota > Gammaproteobacteria > Vibrionales > Vibrionaceae > Photobacterium > Photobacterium carnosum. Next base: position 33,629 of record NZ_WMDN01000015.1, read on the forward strand.
TTAAAGTTTTTCTCACCGTTACAATGGTCGTACGTAATTGATGCTGCCGAGCTAATGGCTAAAGAGGCTCCAGAAACTCATGAGCGAACATTGTTTATTATTAAACTACTCTATGGAACTTACTGCCGAATATCAGAGATTAGTGCGAGACCTGGCTATGAACCGATCATGAGCCAATTTCGTCGAGATAAGAAAACGGGTTATTGGGGGTTTTTAGTACCTCAATCCAAGGGCGGTAAACGTAGAACCGTATCAGTACCAAATGAGCTGCTCGCAGCCCTGACCCGCTATCGAAAATTTAGAGGGTTAAGTGATCTCCCTCTACCCAACGAAAGTGAACCGATTTTTATCCGCCATCGAGCTGCGCAGCATGGTAGAGACGCAAAGATGATTAGAAGTAGCATTGGCACTCGTTATGTGCGAGAAATCGTTCAGGAGGTGTTTGATAGAGCTGCAGAGCTATTGGTTAAGGATAGCTTTGGTCTGGATGCAGCGGAAGTTAGGTTAATGACGGTGCATTCAATTCGTCATACAGGAATATCAAACGATATTGCCCGAGGAAGACCGTTACAGCACGTTCAAGCTGATGCTGGCCATGAATCATTAGATGTCACTTCGTTGTATGTCCATACGTCAAGAGCAGAAAGGCATGAGTCGTCTGCTGAAAGAAAATTAAACCCGCTAGATTGTTAGATCTTCATTTTATTACAGTCAGTAAAGTTTACTGACTGTTCCATCTCGTAGCATAACGACATAAATCTCGCATAATCATGCTGTTTATGACCTGTATTGATCGTCATCACTTTTATTTCACCCATTTCATAAGGTTGATAATTCATGTCACCCTTTGATTTTGTTGTAAGCAATATACAACGAGAAGCGGTGATAAGCTGATTATTTACAATTGCAGCTTCATCTTTAGTTACAACTGATAATGAATGTTGTAGAGCAATAGCATATAGCGTTAATGCCGCTTTGTTTCTCTTATTTGAAATTGAGGTGATAAAAGTATTGATCGAATCCTTGATCCCATCCTGATTAACGTCCTCTACGGATGATATGTGTGTATTTTCTTGGATTTGGATATACGGACTAGACAGTACAGAGAATGTAGTAATAAGAGAAAGTGCTAACGATAAAATTCGAGGTTTTTTCATGGTCAATAGTACAAGTGGCGAGGTAAAGGTTCTACTGCTGGAAAGGTATGACAGGACCTAAAATCAGTAGAACATTTATTTTGATAATGTAAGATGGCAACTTCATTATCGTGCTTTTTAGACTTTAATATCACAGTACAGAGAATTGCTATTGATACCGAGCTGTTTCAATTAGCCAGTTGATAATCTTATTTAATTCGTTTATCAACTTGATTAGATATTACTTATTAGTGATTACTTAAGCAAGCAAAAAAATGTTTTCTAAAAACATTTTAGCTATCAAACAACGAATGTTAATATTGTAAGTAAGTTACAGTAATTGACTATTATCATGTTAAATATAAGGTTCATAAGCCAAGATAAATTTATAGATTGGCTACATAGCAATAAGATAAAGACGATAACGAACTATTTTAAATATTTCGCTAGTCATGGAGACACCATTTACTTACCTTTAAATCCAACAGCTACTTATGGTGCAACACTTGAAGAACTTGGGCTTTTAGATGATAGAAATCATCTTAATATTCAAGCGATGCGATACCAATATCGAACACCTTCGTTTAGTCGTGAGGTTTTTGTACGGTACATTTGTGATAATGATGTTCAACTAAGTATTCAGTATTGCCGGCATTACGTCAGTTCACCCGCTCGGCCATTTTTACCAATAGGATATCACGTTAGCTCATTGATGGGGGCAAGCTGGCACGATTTGCGCGATGAGGGTTGGTTTTCGTTTGATGAATTTAACGTATGGTTAAAAACTTATGGTTTGGATGAAATGAACAAAGATCTTTCTTTAAAATCTTATCGAAAATGTCGCAAGGAAAGTCCGTATAAAAATTACCTACCATCGCACCCTTCAAGTTTCTACCATATGATATGGCCAGTAATTACACATTACAATATAGCCGAATTCCGTGAGTGGTTAAAAGCACAAGGGATATATCGCCTATCTGACTATTATGATTATATGAAAAGCACAAAAAAATCAGAAAGGTGTTTTTTATATCATCGTCCGACTATCGCTTATGGTTTATTGTGGAAATGTATTATTGATGCTGATCTGCCACAACAGTTTAGCAAGTTAGAATTTTTGGCATGGATTAGACGTAATCGTATTACGAGTTTTGGAGAGTATCAGAGGGTGCGTCCTAAGCTTGATAATGAATTAATGTTTCAGTGTCCATGTAATCCATTAAAGACGTACAAATTAACCGAAGATGAAATTTTTAGTATAGGTGAGTCTTAATGTGGTTTTTACTGAATACCTAATAACTACGTTTAGAGGAAAGATGGTTATTTTTGAATTATTTTTCATGCAATAGAACTTTAATTAACTTTAATTGGTACTGGTGATGAATAGTAGTAACGCAGAAAGTAAAAAGACAAGCATAAAAAAGATCTCTTTAGTTATCATGGCGCATAAGTTTAAACGCCGATTTCTTGGAATGTTCAATCAAAAAAAAGAGGTTGAATTAGAAATTAAACCGATAGAGCGTAAAGAGATTAAATCGTATAGACCTGATACATCAATTAAATTCACATGGGATAATGAGTTACTTATCTTCGACGACTTCAATCATGCGATGGATGTCTATGAGTCAGGTGACTACACCCTCTTTTATATAAATTCGAGTTCTGAGGGTGGACCTTTTTGGGATGTTAGCCCTCGGCTAGAGATCACTAAACGAAATCAACGTCAGACTATCGAGGCATTGGTTGCTGGTGGAATAGATAAAGAGCAAGCAGCCAAAGAAGTTATTAGTTGGATTAGCTCTTGATAATTGTTGAATACCCCCCCTGGGGAGTGTATTCAACTTCTGTCATGCTCGCATTGGAATAGTGAATTGATATCAGAAATTATATACATATGAATGGAAGGTTATCGATAGCTTTATTTGTTTCTTCTATTTGTCTTTTTGTTTGATCCATTTCCTCAGATAGTTGCTGTAATGCAATTACAGCAATATCTTTTATGATTACGGTATGTTCTTGTTTTATTGTTAACTTCTCAACGTCTAAACCAGACAAGGCGAAAACAAATGAGAAACAGTCCTGTAATGATTTTTTAACGTACCCTATCGATCGTTTTTTCTTGGGATAATTGTCAATATCATCCCTAAAAATTTCGCTGTCATCTATTAATAATGTTGATATGAATTCGAATATAATTCGATGATAATCACTATCATCACTCTGTTTTTTCAATAGTGAAATAACCGCAGCATACAACACTTGCCTGTTATCTATAAGAACGGCCAATAATGAGCTATAACTGTCGTCACTAGGATTGTTCACCAAGTCAGTGATTGTCTTTATTAGATTTTTGATTTTGGTATCGTCGTAGCTTAGCTTTTCAGCGAAAGAAATTGATGGTGTGCCATTTAAATCCACAATGATGCCAAAAGCGGTGTTATTTACCAAAAATTCAGATACTAGATCACCTGAAATTTGTGTGGGTATAGTTGAATACCAGCTTTTTGGGAAATTAAGGTTATGATATATATGATATGAACCATATATTTTTTCATGATATATCACCACAGATAAAAATGTAGAGAGACTAAATCGTGCTATTGCGTTATTTATATTTTTGTCATCGTAAGTCAATAACGGCAATGAATTAAGATCACGTTTCACCATTCTTTTTTTACCAATTTTAAGAATGCAAACTTCGATTTCCATACCTTCCCCTTTGGAACTCCGCGTATAAATGAGTATAGGTTTGATTCAAGATGTTTGAATCAATTTCGGTTAAAACTTCAAATAATTATACCGCTCTCGATTCCGCTCTCGTATTGTATGGTGTGATCCTGATAATTTAATCGTAGTTTAATGACAACATCCTATGTGTTGCGCATATTAAAAAGAATGTTTTAATGGTTGTTAACTACAGTGCTACTTCAAGTTTAATTGAAAGCGTTATGTGGATTATATATAATTATTTAACTTTAGTACGGGCAGGAAATAATAAAAATGAAGACTGAAATTAATATTAGACTTGGTATTAAAGAAGAATTTACTGAGCATTTAGCTGAAAAATATCAGCGTCGTCATTCGACAACGTATAATGGTAGAAAGGTGCGAGTTACTAAGGCCAAACTATCAGCCGACCACAAAACGGTATTATTTACATTGCAACCTTTCGAACATTGTGTGATCGCTGCTTAAACCTGAACTTGTTGTTACGTTTTAATCGAACATAACAACAAGTTAATTATTTGAAATTCACTAAATAAGGTATCTACAACTAGAATGCATCATTTAGGATTTCACTAGCGGCACCATCATCTACATGTCCACGACCATAGCGCATTGGCATATCTGAAGATGACCATCGCCCCGCTTTCATGATCCGCGATAATTCAACGCCCCGCTTAAACATATCCTGTGCAGCTCCGACTCTCATAGAGTGAGCCGTATATTTTTTAGGGCGTTCTTCGTCTTCAATGCCGTTATATACCACATTAAATGCTTTACCCAATATTTTCATTACAGCGTTATGACTAAGTGGTTTCCCTGTCTCTTTAATACCCTCTCCCCAAGCTAAAGTAGGTTTAAATAGATAATCTTGTGTTGTCTTTTTAAAATCGAATACAATCCCCGCGAGGGTCATATATTCCTCAATGATTGCTCGAGAGTTTTTTGAAATGATAATTACATCTGCATCACCACTATGGTTTGTTTTGGTTATGGGCAAAACAATACGCAAAGTACCATTTTCAAGAGGTGTAATATGACGCATTCTAATGTTTGCAATCTCTGAATGACGAAGTAACCCTTCATAACCAGCAACTATATACGCTAAATCTCTGCTAGTTGAAAGATCTCCTGATAGCCGCCATTGCTTTAACAGCACAGTGATGGCGTCGTAACCAAGAGGCGTTGCTTGCTTAATGAATATTTCATTGTTAACTTGATCGTTAATGACTCTCCCGATAGCCTTTTCCACTGATTTTGCCACCGTTGGATCTGGCATTCCCGTTGCTCTATGAACAGAACGAATAGCCCACAACTCAAGTTTTAGAGTGTTTCTATGGATACCTTGCTTGTGTCTGTCATTAATAAAATCACATACCAATTTAGGTTTGGATGGTATATAAGTTTCAGACGGGTGCTTACTAATTACGTACTTTTCAAATGAGCGCCAAGCCCTATTAAGGCGTTCTAAAGATCGTTGACGGTGATTGATACCATTATTCAAAAAATCATTGAGTAATACAGATACAGCTTCAATCATGTAAGGTATGTCGTACAACGGAATACCAATCTCGTTGGCTCGTTCTACCGCTTTAGTGATATTCTCTACTTCGAGGGCATCAGGGTCTAACCTTAAATCTTTAAGTTGGAATGGTGATAAACCATAATTCTCTCTTAATTTTTTTTCAGTCTCAAACTTATCTGGCTGATTATGTATACTGATATTCATGGTTAATAATGCTCCAAGTTCCCATTATCATGCGATATTTCGTTGGCGTGTCAATGTTATTATTGTTCACCACGGAAACAGATAAGGTATCGTAGTTTTTGAAGTGCGCTAGTCCGATTAATATTGTTGTTACATTACAAAAAATCGTGAGAAAACTAAAAAAATGCGCTATTACAGCCGTAAATATAAGAAAAAAGTGACATTCCTTATTGGGAAGGCAAAGCGAAACGATCTCTCATTATCTTTCTATTTGTTATTGATAAATCGTAAGTCTAGTTTAAGTGAGGCTATAAAGATTAGAAAACGTGATGGCGAAGTGTTGCGTTATGATTTAGCTAAGGATCATGGTCTTTTTAGATCAATACCGATATATAGCAAAAAGGGGATCTCGTTAGGACTTAATCGAGTAGAGTTGATTAATGGCACTCCCAAAATTGACGAAGAAACCTGATTACCATTAACTTCTCCAACCGAGTGCACAATATGGTTGGAGAAGTTGATGCGACTTAACGGGTAACTTCATCGTGAAGTGAATGCAGCATTTCGTTGTGTGGAATACCGTGATATTCGATGTGATAAGAACGATGTTGTTGATCAAGATTGTGTTTGAGATTTTTAATCATGACAAACGCGGTATTTCGACTACAGAAAAAGGCATCAACAAACACAGGAAGAACCCCACAGTTGAGCTTGATTAGGCACAACGTTAGTGTTGGTGTGGTTTCAAGTAACCCTCGAATTATCGGGTTAGGAGCCGAATCAACAGCAACAGTCACATCGAAAAGATGAATTTCTGGTTGTAATACAACATCATCCTCGATTTCGTGTTCCATCATCTTCTCTATGAATTTCGCCCCATCGTCGGTTGCTGCAGTTTTAGTGCAAGCGTCAAAGTCGCTCAGATAATCAATAAGCCTGTTCGGTTGTCGTGCGAACGATATTACACAATCAATAGTGTCCGGTGACGTATTCTGTAAATGATGCACTGTTTGTTCCTTTAAATTTTAACAGTGCGAATATTAAACGCCACATAAAGAAATATTGATATATATATTTATCAATTAGGCTACGGCCACTACCGGTTAACGTAGTTCGAGTTGACTATTTACAAATCTAGGATTGTCATTCTCTTTGAGAAATCGAATAAGCGGCAACCATTGGTCGTAAGCTGTTAGAATTTGCTGCTTACTAATTCTATAACTTTCCTCATAGCCATGCGTGTTAACTCTGGTCTTCTTACATACACGCTTTCTTTTGCCGTTGCTTTCGACCGTCCATATAGCTCTATAGATAATTACCGTTTTTCCATGCCTGTCTTTTTCTTGTGTTAATGTTGGCTCAACGGAATGAGGTAATTCTTTAAGTAGAGTAGGATTATTTAAAATGTCACTCCAAAACTCGGCCCACATTTCACTACCCACCTCACGTACTTTAGTAATGGCTATTTCCATAGCTGCGTCGTGCCCTATCTTCTTTTTTCCAATAGTTGCGGAGTAAACTTTACCATTTGGTTTTGGCATTCGAATACTTAACTTATTGGGAACAGTGTCGTATATGAATTTATCTTCGAGGCATTGTTGTGGCATAACCATGGTACTCATTAATGTCAGATTTACATTTCAGGACTATATTAGAAGAAATCTTGCTGTTATTGGAATACGACAGTTAAAAAAAACACGTAAATAACTATAAAAATCCGTTAATTATCGTAAGTAACAAACAATATCCGTTACTATCGTGTTGGTTACTTACGATAATTAACGTTGAGTGCGGGCATTAATGAAAATTTTGATGGGAAATGGTTCAACACTTACCAAGAGCTGATGATTGCCTCTTACGGCTGAAAGTGTTAACTCAACTGCCGCGTGAGCAATTGCGCGTATCAAAACGCGTGAAATAATCGTTAAAAACCTCAGTTTTATACAATGCTGTTAGCTTTTTGGGTCAATGGTATTGTGTTGTTAAGGCAAGGTCACAATCGAGAAATTGAGAAATGAAGAATAATTATATTATCAGTCGTCCCTTATGGGAGGTTTTCGTTGGTGAACAAAATAAAGTAACTACCGTCGGTCGATTGCTAACTAACCCATTTAAGCCGGTTGACGTTTTGTATCAAGAAACGAAAGCTAAAATTCATAAAGCAAAGCACGATAATGACACCCATTATCTTCGTTGTTGCTATTGTAATTCTAGCTTGTACGGACGTAGAAACCCACAACAGCCCAACATGTTTACATACTACTTTTGTCACCATACTCCTACAGAGGATCAACTAGAAAAGGTCTTATCCTGTCCATATTATACGGGTGTTGCTAATGACCTTTACAAAGATTACTGCTCTGATGTTGAGAATGAATGGCGAACAAGTAATAAATATAATGTCATTGAAGTGTTAGAACGTAGTCCATTAATTTCATTGGAAAGTATTGTTAATAGCCACTTCATCTTTTCAAAAGATAATGATCGCAATACAAGACGGAAGCCAGATATCTATTTTGAAGATTTAAGTGGTAATAAATGGGCTATTGAATTTTATCGTAGTTGGATTACAACGGAAGTTGTTTACAGTCGTGAGTTATTTTTTAGGGATCAATCCATTAATCTACTGTGGTTATTCCCTGTTGAAAATAATTTTAATAGTGAATCAATTGCCGATTATGTCATGTTTGGTTCTAATAATGCCTATTTATCAATTCGTAATAATAATAGACCTGCCAATAACGTGTTTTATTTTGGCGAGAAAGAACTGCGGTCAACAATTCAGAATAATGAACTAACGGTATCTGCTCGATACCCTAAGATTTCAATTGTTGATAATAATCAGGCTGAAGTAGAATTCTTCACTAAAGAAGTTTTAATATCAACAATGTCTCTCGCCCCAGAACATCGGTTGCCATGGGCTGTTGATACAACATCAAATTACACTCAATACAGGAATGATATCGTTAAGCGTTTAATTCAGTTACGTAAGGCTTATCACTACTGCAAAACCCATCTTACTTATAGTGACGTATCACCTAGTGTTTTAAGCTCGTTAGAACAGGTTGTGAGCAATGTAAACGGTGTTGATTTAGCAACTGGAATGGAAAAAACAATTAACCGTTATATTCTTCGTTTGCTTAGTTACATCCAGCGTTCGGGATCATCAAATCATGAATATCGTAACGTTACTGCAAAATTATTAAAATCAGCTTATGTGTCGTATCGGACCTTAAAAAATAAACCTCTCCGAAAAGTTGATAAAGAAGAAGTTCACGCCCTCGATAAGTTTTGCTATTTAACGAGTACCAGAGGTATATCGTCAGTAACCTACAATAACATTAGCAATTTTCAACGTGACCTGGCCGTAAGATTTGAGTTGTACCAACAACAACAATCACATCGAAAAAAAGAAGCCTTGTCGTTAGTTAAATTTAGGAAGTTATATAATCGAATGCGATCATATGACTTGTTCCCAATGGAACATTTACCTAAAGTTTATGAGATAAGACGTGGCTTTGACTTTTTCTTGGTCTCCCCACAAACGGGAAGAATTATTGCAACAAAAAATAGTGAAATTGATAGTATTATTTTAAAAACCAAGCGTCATGATGCAGCGAAAAAGTTACGAATATCTGATTTTTACGAACATAAAAAAGGAATGGTCACCGCAAAGTTACAAGTAGATGCCCTTTTGAATGATCTTGACAAGATTCTCAAACAAAACCACCCGTTATTAAAAGAATATGGATTAGCTCGCCTATATACCAAAGAAGTAACTGACCTCGAAATCTATATTTATAAATACGTAGTGACTAATGATGATGCTGCAATTATTTCATCGCGTGATTTAACTGATTTTAATGAAACTAAAACTGGTTGTGAGGAATTAATACGTGACTGGTGGAACGCATTTAGCGTTATAAGAAGTGATGCTGAAAAGATACTGTTAACTGATTTTAATGATCTTAACAATAACCTTGATACGTTAATTGTTAAAATCCGTTCAGGAGATTGTGACAGATCCGATTTAACTAATCTTCATGATAAATACAGCATTATCGAAGGCTATCTAAAAAATGATGAATATCTATCATCGCTATTTAAACAGAATCGTTTTAAGTGGGACACTGCTTACACCGAGGCATACAGGCTACTTAACCCTATATGGGCTTCTAGTGAATCAATCGAGACTAATCGTGGCGTTAGTATCAATACATTTAAACGTACGCACAGAGTGACACGGAGCCATAACGCTACAGTCCTCAAGATGATTCGTGTTGAGCAAAATAAAATCAGAGCACTGTGTAACGCTATTGATGATAGCAAGACAACTGCAAGCAAGCTAAAAGGAATCAGATTAAATTTAAATGGTATATTTGGTCAGTTTAAGATCAGTGTTAAATCTCTTAATAAGGAACATTTAAACACCACGAGTAAGAGGGTTATCGATAAGGTTGTAAACGAGACTACAACTAAATGTCTAAATGCGAGACAATCTTGTAATGACAGAATTGAGAACCATAACCAACCTGTTTAATTCACCATCATGTAAGAAAAAACTCAAGACGAGAATTCTTCATAAAAAGTGATATAAAAACGGCATAGGTCGAAGATTGGAAAGCCTATGCCGTTAGTGTTATAGCGCTCAATAGAGATATGAGTTCTGTTAACATCACTATCCTACCAATAAAAATTACATTCAAACAGTAATATTTTATATCGTAAGTTGATTACAAAAATAACATAACAAAAAAACCTCATTTCAGCGATAAAACATAAATACCGATCAATTCTCAGCCAATTAAAACCAATATACGTATAGAATAACGTTATACGTTGAAATCGTAGTATATTTACAACTACAATTACAGGCATGGTGATATTTATGATGAATAACAACAGTGATGATGACGACTTGCTTAGTGCTTTAACTATTACGTATAGAGAATCATTAAACGATATTATTTCTCAAAAAGGTATTCACTTTATAGTTCAAAACCTCAGTCCTAAATATACATTTAATTCTGAGTATGATTTGTGGACTGTTCTCGATACCCATTTTGATAATTATCAAGAGAAAAATATAGATGATGAGTTGTTTCTAACGTTAATAACGTTTAAAGAAGATAAACACGATATTATGTTTATGCTTGGCTTTTCTTCATGTTATCCCCGTCTCACAATGATGCTTAATGTTAAGCAGATGCAAGATTACTTGGCCACTGTTAACTACAAACTACCTATTAACGCGAAGCTCATATCTGGTCATGCTGGTTTAGTTCGGTTCGCTGATTTGAAGTTAGGTTTAAAAGACCAATAAAATAGTAACGCAACTACGATTGATTTATGGAGATTTGTAACATCATGTTTAGAAATGAAAATATCGGGATGTCACAAAAAGCGGTTCTAATGTTTACAGATAAAGAGTCCCCTTATCCGCACCCGCTAGATGTGCTAAATCATCTACTTGTATCAGCTCAAGAGGAATTTATTTTATGTGTTGACCAATCTACTGAAACTTCTGAGTTAGAAAACCTACTTAGAACGGCTTCGGCAGAAATGGTTCAATACTATAATCCAGGCACCTCTTTTTCAATCGCTCCTATTGATCTCTCACTTTGTATGAGTGATGCGCGTAAAGATGCCATTAAGTTCTTAAACGACGACCAAGTTAAACTTAATTGTGCATTAGGAAGAATTGAAGAATACAAGACTTTATTCAAAACTCTTGAGTTTTCTAAGCCATATTTAATTGCACTTGTACCTATCGAAAATAACAAACAAATTCCGCCAATAGTGATCGGCGCTTTTGTCTGTGAATATGATGCTTATCAAAATCTACATTCGATGCTAGGCCAAGATGAAAAACACACGATACATTAAGTGGTAACGCCAATCATCCCCTGTAAAGGATAAAATTTAGTTTATCCTTTACAGGGGGGTGAATCGGTTTTTTTAGTAAGTTAACAACAATAATATTTATCAATCATAGCGGCTTGCGCGTATTAATTCCCATGCGAAAATATTTGCACACGAATACATTTAAATTAAATTGGACACTAAAATGGGAAGCAAACCTGAATTTCTTATTCATATTTTTGAAAAAGATGCTTTAACAATCTCAATACTGAAAGAGCTATTAAATCATCACTTAGTCCCTGCCCTTGGGGATGTGAGCGCAGTTTTAGATTTTACTGATGAATTTATTACTCATATTAAAAACGTTTCAGGGGTGGCTGATTTAGTGATCAATCTAGCCATGATCGATGTTGATGCGTTTTTAGATTTCGCCAAAAATGATTTTGAAAACGGGCATGATAACCTAGATAAAGAACAAGCATTACTTGTTGATAATTTGAAGAAAAAACTAGATTCAATCGGTTTGGCTCATGCCTCTCTTTATATAGTAAGTATAGATAACCTCGGTATTCAAAGTGCAATGCTTGGTGAGTATGAAGCTGTATGTCAGGCATCAAGTATTTTTATGAAAAAGGTATCAACTATTATTATTGATAGCCATTAAGCCAACTCCATTAGCTCATTTGAAAGATTTATACCGCTTTTAAATGAGCCTTGATTAAACAATATATAAATAATTGTACAAGTTACATATAAGGATTATCAATAAATGGGAAATATCGCTGCAATTTCAGACGCAAAAGAACTGCATGATTTAATTGGTCATATCGCAATGAATGCGGGCTTTCTCCCCTCTCAAGCAGAATTACAATTGATTCGTGGAGAATTGAAATGTGGTCTTTCAGGGTGGTTTGTGCGCATAAGTTATGGCGATCAATCATTCGGAAATATTTTATTGAGTGACGAGCTTAAGGATATGATCAAAGGTAAGGCTGAAAAAAGAAAATCCCACTAATTATATTTATGGTAAGCCTGTTTACCTAATAGGCTTACCATTTCCTCCTGTCGATATCTAATTTTGTCGTAATAGCCTTACAACACCTTATGATTAGTGATCAACTTAGTACATTAATCACGTCAACCACCCCCCGTTAAATTTTTTCTCTAATTATTAAAAAAAAACAATACAGTGCGGCAAAGAACATGTAGGTTCAGCCAAAACCTACACATAAGGTATTGAAACAAAAAATGAAGAATGAAAGTGTAATCTCTAATATCGAAGACTTGATGGCATCTGTGAAATACGTAACGATGAAGGATGGCTTGATGACTTCTCAGGCCGATCTGAAGCTGATCGTCGGTGAGGATAAAGCTGGAGAACTCAACGGCTACCTGCAGGTGAGTTATAATAATGAAACACTCTCAAATATTAAAATTTCGGATAGAGTGCTTGAATGTTTAGTGCAGACAAAAGCTAAGATTGTTAGACGGTCATTTAATTAAGCGATAACATCTTGTTTAGCACTCATTGAGACGATGCTGCAAAGATACTGGTGGCATTTTTATTGGTTAGTGCGACGATGGTGTGCAAGTTCATTCCAAGGTGCCTCTACGGGCTGGACAGGTGTTGTTATGCAAGAACTTGTGTGACGTTATTCAATATATTGACTGATGGTTAACAGGCGCACGTAATTATTGTATGTAGCTTACGATTATGTTTGTCGCGTCAGAATAAAACATACAAGCGAAAGAATTTAGGCTTAATCTAAATATGGATGCTGGTGAACAGCATCCAACTAAACTAAAAATATAACTTGCTGCACTCTGTTTTAGTTTTTAAATTGTTGGGAAATCGTGGAATAACACCTAATAAATTCAAAATGTCGGGTAGATTGTATTTTTCTCTCTCGTGATCAGTTAATGGTCGTCCGTAATTGCGATCATCTAAACTAATGGCTTTAGATATAGGTACGTCAAAAAAATCTAGTTTGTTAGTTGGAATGTGAAATTTATATCCCTGAAAATCAATCAAGTAGACATCATAATAATCGGCAGCAATAACGCGTATGAAAAAATCATTAGGGAAATGGTAATAAGGCGTTAAATCTGTTTTGTATAATTTCAGTTCGTCTGTGAAAAAATTTATCACTTTATCGATGTTATCAAACACTTGATTTTCAATTTCATATTGGCTGAAAAACTGGCTAAATCGGTCGATAATCGGTGCGTCACACTGATTATCCTCATCGGAAACTAAACATGCAATCGTATTAAAAATATATTCTAGTTCAGTAATACAATCATCATCGAGGGTAAAATCACAAAAAAATGGATTATCAAACTGTTCCTTTGATATCACTTTAGCCAGTTTTAACTTTATAGCCTCTTTAATTATGTGATGCTTTATCTTGTACAGCACTTCTTTATCTTTATATGTTAGACCTTCTTTTATATGTCGATTAAATAATGATAAATAATACGGATAATTAACATTAAAAATATCAGACTCCAATTTCTCAGGCAAAAAGCCATTGTTATTTTTTCGGAGTTGATGATCTTCTGTTATTTTTACAAGTGCCAGATTTGTTGCGACAGTATCATTATAAGATTGTTGGTCAACAATTTGAGAGTGAGATATTACTGTCTCCACATTACCACTTATACAATTTCTACGCATAAAATCAAAAAAAGCGGGGATACGGGCGTTATCAGCAGCTTCTAAATTAGCCTTTAAAGATATACTGGGATCAAGTGATAATTGTAGGTGTTGAGCTTTGGGGGTTGAGTTAACGTATAACATCATACCCTTATTAGAACTTAGATTAATATCATCAAGTCTGCGTCCAAAAATAGCTGCTAACTGAATGTGAAAATCAATAGATATTAGGTAATTAAAATCTTCAGCTATATCATTGAAAACAAGTTGAGGTATATCTTTTCTGTGAGCGAGATTCTGGTGAGTAAGTGTGTTGAATAAATTGTTTATTAAGCTGTATTCCATTCCGTCAAAAAAGTTACCATTAACAGCATAAAAGTTTTTTTTTGCCAATCTTTTAGCGGAACGTTTTTCTTCTTTAGCTTTAGCTCTCGCTATCTGTTTGGTAGCAAATTTTTCAGCGTCAACTATCTCCCACCCAATTAGGATCTTGGTAAGAACAAGTCCAGCATATTCCGAGACTATTGAATGTAGGTTATTCTTATTCTTCTTAGTTAAAACAAAACCTGAAGATAGCCCCATCACTAATTTTGGATGCTTATCCATCAATAGACAGACATATTTAGCATAACTGGACAATAATGTTGATAATTGAGGTTTATCAAAAGTATTAATTGCGGCAAGGATATCTAACCGGCGTTGTTTCTTTAAATCCACAATGGTCAAAATTAAATTCCTCGATGATTAATATAAATATTGGTATAGCATTGCCATACAACGTAATTTACAAACGCATTACTATAAAGTATAGCCGCAATTACTGAATTGGCATCGAACGGAATAAATGAATAAAATGTAATTAACCATTCACTTGTTTGGTAAATTATCGGGGTAAACATCGATCTTCATTGAATAAATATGTAATTATGCTGGTGGTCAAAGGTTAAGTGACAATTTGATATTGTTCGCCATATTCGTTGAGTGGAAATTAAATAAATGGATTATGGCTTACTAATTATCATGTTGTTGAGTTCTTATTTACATCCTATAAGAAATGGTGAAAGCCCATAACCAACAACGCACAAGGTGTCCTATTTTTTTACTAATTCTGTTACCTCTATACTTACGGTGCTGATTATTAGGTAACAAATTAAAAAGTTAACCGTTTGATTTATATTAATAATCGCTTTTTGGTCTGCCCTATATTCAAAAAAAACATAAAATAAATTCATAAAAAATAAAAATTACCAACTTTTCAGCTCATCAACTGTTCTTTAATGTTTGAGTTGAACCGTTTTAACTTGTAATGGTAATGAATGGTTATTGCTGCTTCATTGCGTAATAACCATTTATTGCATGTACTTTTCAATAATATTCAGAGCAATAAAAAGCTGCTATTAAATTTAAAATCTAGCTAAAGTTATGCGTAATAATTATTACCATTAAAGCGTTACGGTGTCACCCTTATTCCCTATCGCCCACCTAGTTACAGTGTCACAATATAACGCCTCCCTCCCTATAGTTACAGCGTCACGTAATCAATGAAATCACCCATAACTATGGTTGCTAAACAAGCTTTATTAAGTAAAAACACTCAAATTAAAAGTATCGCTCAATATTTAATCATGGTGGTTCAATGAATTAGAGTTCATCTAACCACCATGATTAAATAATGTACTAAAACAGGTCATATATAGTACAAGTTACGGTGTCACCAGTATAATGAAGAATACTAGCCTCGTGTAGTTTTGGTGGCGCCACTTTAGTACCGGTTACTTTGGGTTGCTAATTTTCAATGCACGTTGAGTTCTCGTGTAATTTTCAATGCTAACAACCATAAAGAGGATTAATTCTCTTGTATGGGATATTTATTAGTCCATCCAGCAAAGTTACTCTGTTAAATATTTTATTACATCGTGACACTGTAACGTTAAGTGTCACCGTTTCAATTCAGTGACACGGTAACACTTTAATGAAATGTAATTTCGGCTGCGGTTATTGGATAGATTTTAAATTTAGTACACGCAAAATAACGCCGCTAAATCTTTTTTAAAAGTGATAACAATATATCGCTAGTATGCCAAGATAGCATATAGTGTTCATGCTTTATCTGTAGCTACTGTTTAAAATGGAGATGTGGGTATCGTTGATTGGATTAATTCGTACAGGTACTTTTTGCTTAGTTTTGATACTTTTTAAAATAGCCGTAGTACCATTACCGAAGCAAGGTGAAATCGCTCGCAGTGGCACGTTCTATCTGTGATGTAATAATGAGTACAAGATCAATTATAAATAGGGATTAATTTAAAAATTACTCATAACTACCAGTAAAAATATAATTCAGGCAATGAATATTAATTCACTGTTAGTTAACGTATCTTCGGGAATATACCAAATATAAGTGAATAAAGTGCGATTTTATATTCACTTTTAAGTTATGTCGGTGTGTTAACTATTGCAGATAATTGTGAGATTAAAATTTTGTACTACAATAACCATCCCCCTACATACAAGCAAAAAATATACGCGATGCGTATTTATAATGATTTAAATTTGATGATTCCTGTCGATGATATTTTAACATCATTAGAGACAGCTCAAGATTTTATCAAGAAGCACTCCCCTTTCCATACTGTTTATCGGCGCCTAACGAACATCGTCAAAGCAGAATTTAAAGACGAATTATGTGAGGTTGAACTTGTTGAGTATGGTGAATACATCGATTGCCACCGTAACTTATCAATTACGGAAGTTATGGAGCATCTTCGTATCAATAAGACAGAATATTTAGATAGTATTGCTGCACATAAGGCATATATATTTAAATTAGCTCAAAGTAACTCAATGAGTGATTTTGATAATTATCAACTGGAAGACCTTGAATCTTGGAAACAATTTAAAACAATTCATTTTTTTTATGATCTGTTACGTTTGAATTTAAACTACACAATCAACGATGCGATAAAACAATACGTTTGGCAATATGCCATTTATATCAATGGCACAATTAACTTCAATAATCACCGCATCTTTATGAATAACTTGCTATTATCTGAAAATTTAACGGCTATTTATGGTGATAGTTGATCATCGTAACCAGATAAAATTTAAAAAGGTGGGCATCGGTCCAAGCCATTGCGCTTCGTGGTGCTAACAAGGGGAGCTATGCTCTCCTTGTTTTTATGTGCTATTTTGTCCTCAAATGGTCTTGATACGAAGAGATAATTACGATGCAGCCACAGTCACTCGTTACACTAACAAAGACAAGGTTAAACAAAGCCAGAACCGCAAGAGGTGCATTCACCAACGCTCAAATAGCTGTATTTTTTGACGATGAGGTAATTGGCAACCCTATGCCATCTGGTTGGTTATCAACCGTGGAAGGGCGGCAAGTGCCTTTAAGCGACTTTATTACCTTTGTGGAGCTTGGGTGCAACCTTGATTATATCGATAAAATCAATAATAGTGGCTACATAACGGGGTATACGCTCATACCGAAAGTTGAAGGTTTTTCAAAACTGAAAACTCTATCTCAGAACATCAAGAGGCTTGAGGAGACGCGTGGCAATTCAGGTAACTTGAGAGATCTAGCAGAGGCTCACTGGGGATTAAAAATCTCATAGTGAATTAAATTGGGTATAAGATCTTTCTAATTTCAACGCTTCCTTTCGCCAACCCAAGTCGTTCAGCAGGAGTCTTACCATCTTTTGAACTCTTCCATGATTAGATGTGGTACTTATCGGTCTTTCTAGCATGGACAACCTACGTCTAACAATTTGGAAGAAGCTATCGATCGGGTGCAAGGATGCATCACGAAGTGCGATTTCATGCTAAGCCTTGAACGGTCGGTTATAACATTCTTGTCTACCAGTTCTACTCACAACAGCCTTATCTAGCGCGTTTTTTGCGATTAATAATGTGGCTTCATCTCTCGATATCATGTTCTCATCACATACTTACTCAATAAGCTTTTCACTAAACTTAACCATTCTATGTCTTTGGTCTACAGTAAGTTCTTTGTTTATTTTTACATATAGAGCATGACAATTAGCTTTCGAACGCAAGGCAACAGGCGCGGTTGATGGCTGGCTCCTGATCCAGATGAAATAATACTGGTCACAAATGTTAGAAAAATCTATCCTTTAATAAGTAGAAAAATAAGGTTTTTAAAGCAAATGAACAATAATAATAAAGTTAAGCCTGATATTATCAAAGCAGTAATGGATTATCGTTATAGTCAGGGTGAGAAATTTGAACGTTACTTTCAAACGACTAAGAATCGCTTTCAAGTCTGTACAAGCCGGAGTCGTAAACGCGAAATAATCGAAATTAATAGTACCATTGAACGGCTAAAGCAGCGTATAGAGCGTTACAGCGATATTGTTTCAATACTTTATAATCATGAGCAACAAATTAAAGTTTCAAATGTTAATTATATGTCGATCGGAGTTGTAAATAATGAATTTACACTTTTCAATCAATCGTTATTTTTAAGGTTTAATTGTGCCCCTCCTGAAACTCAGCTAACTTTTCTTGTTACTCCACAAACTATTAGTACCCATGCGGTTGTGCGCTATCTTGAACGTAACAATACACTAGATGTTAAGGCTGCTATTGTTGAGCTAGGAATGGCTTTAGTCGATTGCGCCCAAGAACTTGCCTCTCACTGCGCTCAAACAGGTCTATGTCCTACTGGGCATACAGAGCGTAATATCAAGACTATTAACGATGGTATTGCAATTATTATTATCCCTGATCCGAGTGTACTGGATTACTCCGAAGCCGATTGGAAGGTCGTAACATACATTTCGCCTGATATGGTAAAAGATTTCAATCTTCGTAGCCATGAAGCTGGATTTGTTTTGGATGACTACGCTATTGAATATAAGGATGATATTCGATCCTATATCGATAACATGCTTAGTTGAGCCTTATCGGGAATGGGCGTGAACCAATATTCTTTCTATTAAAGTCAATTTTAGTCGTTTTCATAAGACAATAGATTTAAATATCAGGGTATGATTTTCAATAATTTTAATAATTAAGTAAAAATCATGTCTGAAGATAAAAAGTTCTATTCGGCTTCATCATTAGCAAAGAGACTAGGTGTGGAATATTCAGATTTAGTTCGTGCCTTACTTTTATCACAATATGTTATGAGAGGTGCAGATCGAAAGCTTGTGCTTACAGATGAAGGTATTGCTGCAGGGGCTAAAATGGGGTCTTCGGATAAATACGGTCCTTTTATCCAATGGCCAGAAGGCTTAAATGTAGATGTTGAACTTAAAACCCCTACTCAAAACACTAAATCGGTACCGCAAACCTCCAACAATCGTAATGCAAATACAAAAAACATTTCAAGTAGAACTTTAGCAAAGCGGCTTAATCTTGATGCTAATTACCTTAATGATATTGCTTGCGTTCTTGGTTGGGCGAGCAAAGCGAGCAAGGTGAACGGTTACCTCTCGACTAATCTTGGTTTAAAAGAAGGCATAAGCCATGGTTATTCGTCCAAATATAATATGGCTTATTTGCTGTTTCCCCATAACATCCTAACTTATGACAAATTTAATAACTGCGTCGAGATATTTAAGCATTTAGAATTAAATAATATTGGGTTATATACCGGAACTGTCGAGTGTGTTCAAACAATGGCGGTAGATGGTCACATTGTAAATTCTATTTACCATTGCATCATTGATAACTGGCTGCTGTTCCACGGCATCACACATATTATTAATTCTCGCAATCCATTCCCCAATACTGACTTTTTCTTACCAGAGTTAGGACTGTCGATTAAGTTCAACATGGATGAATCTACTGAAAGTATACCCATTGTCGATGAAACAAACGGTAGAATGATCACCTTTAATCCTAATAATATAATCCATATTGAAGAAGTCATGAATAAAGCATCGTTTACTTTACGTATTTAACTGACGATTATTTAGTGATCAAGGCGTCATCAATTCGCGTGAACCCTTGATCCCTAACAATAAAACCAACACTTACTACGCTTTCAACGTCTAGCGTTATTTATCTTTGTAAGTATAATTGTCTCGTGACTTAATAACAGAGACCATAATAATGCTTACTCAAACGATAGTTAAAATAACCTTACTAGAAAAAAAAATTTTTAAAGATGAGATCCACTTACATCAACCTGGGGGTGATGTATGGAATATGTGCCAACAATCCCATATAAATCGAAAGATCATGGAATTACAGGATAGAAGTAAATACTCACAGGAATTTTTTGATGATTATAATGATAAAAATAGTTTAGACGCCTCCATTATAAAACGAATGTACTCCAGATTTTGGGTGTTATCCTCGGAACAAAGAGACGATGATGGAATCGCTCCTATGTTAACGATCAAAGATTTTATCGAGGTTTCCGAAAATCATTACAGAGAACATAACGACATTAGCTGTCAACGTACCGCAAAAAAGACAGTTAAAAAAATGTTCCATGGCGTCAATAAATGCTTACCGCTACCCACGCTTCTAACACCTCTAACTGGTAAGTTAATAAGCGAGTCAGAATTCAAGCTGGTACGTAGTGAATGTGGTCAGAACGTACACCTTTTCGTTAATCTTTATGACCAAGATGATGTAATACCATTCACCCCCAAAAATATAATTCGATACTATCACTACCCTAAAAAAGATGCGGTTAATTTATATCGAAATTTATGCCTCCCAAATATCAAATTATATATGCCTGTCGATGATACTAATTATACTGGTATGCCCCCTCATGAGGTCACACCGATCACTTATCTTCAAAACAAAGAAAATGGAAGTATAAAAAGTGTCTGTTGGGATGTACCCGACGAATTGAAGATGATTAATCATGATTTGTTAGATAAAAATGATTTGATTGAATTAATCCAAAATGTCATTAGCCGCCCATTACCAGTTAGTAAATTATCATTATGGCGTGCAATGTGCGGAGAGTGGTACAACCGTCAAAATAATAATTTCAAATGGCATGAGTTAAACGCTGACACTCAAAAACGGCATATAGTTAATTTTATCCGACATAGTTACTGTGGTTACACTCAGATCTACACCCTTCAAGACCGTGAATTAGCCGCTGAGTTACATGACATCGCATTTGACGCGTTACTAAGAAGGATCGGCCGCACCTTCCCATACCTCTCTGGTGAGTGTGTACGTCAGTTGAACCACCGCTTTGATGAGGTCTATTATTAATGGCTAAAATAAGACAAAGACAAAAGTATCAAGATAAAATATTGCAATCAGTACAAGATAAACTGTGTACTGATAGAGAGAGAGAATTGTTAGAAGATATGGGTTTACCTGTAACCGCTAAGAGTGTTTTGTTCATGATGGAAAAACACCAAGCGGAAAGCTCTCCAGAAATTATAGATTATTCACAACGTCATTCTGTTGCAACATCTATATCGGAATGTATGTATGGTCTATTTTTAACTCAGCCAGTCGCCAATATTGACAATCAACACCGAGTGCTAAATATATCACAGCATATAAACGAACTTAGATGTTGTAAAGAAACAAGCGATTGGATCGTTGATGATTTTACCTTGCGCATTTTTAGAGGGGTTAATAAGCGGTTAGAGTTACCTTGCGTTATTAGTAAACTCATCCTCGAATTAGAACTGCCAGCATTTAAAGCTAAAAACGTGGTGAAAGAAAGTTCTGTATTTTTATTCCAAGCGTGTGAAGTCGTTCGATTTAACGTAAAAAATTTAATTAAATATTACAATTATCCCGAAAAGGACGCCAAAGCATTTTACGAAAATTTAGCGATATATAATCAGTCCACACCACTCTACTTACCTAAAAATACGAAACACAAAAATAGAGAATTACCAGTAACATACGATAATACGGGTGATGTTATAAAAGTGTTTTGGGATATACCAACAAAACTCGTTGATGAGTTCATGCTGGAATATATTAATCATGAGAGCAGTGATCACCAGCTTGTAGAGTCAGACTTATGTGAAATTCTTAATATGTTAGATAAACCGTTGCCCATTGAAGACCTAAGCTTTTGGAAAATATTGGCAAAACAATTTTATATGGATAACGGTGAAGATTGGTCAGCGATGTCCGTGTCTCGACAAAAAAGGCTACTCACAAACTTTATTAGGCACAATATCCCAGGTTATAGTCAGGCATATCAGTTAAATGACAGAGCATTAGCTAAACGTCTGCATGATGATTATTTTGATCTAGTAATGAGACGGATAGCTCGCACGTTCCCTTACTTGGCTAATGAATGCAATAACCAATGGAGTTATCGAGAAGGTAAGAACAATAATTCTGATGGTCTAATTGATAACTCAGGTAAGAAGCAATCTTTGCTTGATTAGATGTCTATTTTTGGTGTATCTGAATAACAATGTAGTCATTCGCTTACAATAAACATAATTAATATATGTTTATTGTAAGTTAATTGGCAGCTACCCCATCCACGAATGGCAATAGCATTAGACCATTAATATATAATGGCTATCCTTTTATTCTTGGCTCCGGATAACCAAAGTAATACCCTTGCCCAATATCACAGCCAAGAGAATGCATGATCACTGCTTGTTCATGAGTTTCTATCCCCTCAGCTACGATTTTATGGTCCGTACAAAGCAATAAATCCACAGTCGAGCGGGTTAACGTTGATAATGACGTTTGATTCATGGATTTATGGGCGGCAAGTGCTTTTTTTATTATGACTCTAGGAATGCTTTTTCTAGATTCTAATTTTAAAATTGATCGTATATCTAAATCTTGATAATTAAGATTAGTGCAGAAAAATCGGTCTAATTTGATGGTGTTAATGGGTAGATACATCAAATAATTAATATTGGATGTCCCAGTACCAAAATCATCGATAGCAATACTAAAACCTTGTGATGATATATCCATCAACGCATGATGAATTTTAGAATTTTTCTCTATAACCTGAGTTTCAACAATCTCGAATTCAATGAGTTCAGGTCTTATCTTGAAAATTGCGGCGCTCTCACGTATAAAATCAACTAAATTACAGTGACGTTGGTTTAACGATGATCCATCAATATTTACAGCAATCTGTGTCATTTCCCCCTTTGCTACCCATGTCTGCGAATGATTAAAAGCCGTAGTTATAACCCACTTATCTAAATCGCATTGAAGTGTGTAAAATTTAAACCAATATAAAAAATCTACAGGAGAGAGAACCCCATAATCTGGATGCCGCCATCTGAGTAATGATTCAACCCCCATTTCTTTGTTCGTTTTTAGATCTACTTTCGTTTGAAACCAAAGCTCTAACTCATTATTTTTCATGGCATTAAGTAAGTCTAATTTTGAGAAGGTATATTTCTCACTATTAAATTCTTCATCCGTTGAGTTACATGGCTTCGGTGGCTCTACATCTTCAAGTAATTCCTGGGCGCTTATATCACTCTGTTCATTAAAAATAGCAACTTTATATGACACATTAAATAAATGAGATATTGTCGTAGTTGAATGACAATAACCATATTCTAATAACGTTTGAAATTTAGCTCTGATGTGTGGGTTCGTTTGACCAGAACAAATAAGTGCAATTTGACTATAACCATACTCAAATGCCATGATGTTTTTATTTTTCATAGATTTATGAGCCAACTGTAAAACCCACAATGCCACATCATTCATAACTGATGTAAAAACAAGATCGCCTAATATATCTTTATGAAGATGAGCATCAATAACGTCTACAATGACCAAATAAAACTCTTTTCCTTTATCTATTCGCGCCGTTAACTCTTCGTAAAGCTTGAATTTTTGAAGAACCACTATAATAAAGCTCCTTAAAAGTGTTAATGGGGTTTTATGCAGTATATATACTTAATAAAGTATGTCTTAAAAGAGACTACATTTTTTTTAAAATTGTAAGAGGAAAACGCTTGAAGTCGGATTTTTGAGCCATATACTATCTTTATACTCACTTTCAAATGGTTAATTATCATGCGTAATAAATATAAAATTGTAAGTGGCTTACTATTAATGTGGGCAAGTTTTAATGCTACAACCGCTTTAGCAGAGAATGAAGTCCCAGAGTGGGCTATTAACCCACCACAAGGGACTGCTTCATATTGTACTGATATACTCTATATGGGTAAGGAAAAAGGAATTCTGGTAGCAAAGACATTTGCAAGTAACATGCTAAATAATCATGAACTTGGCCATTACGTCGAGGGTGCTGAAGGAATTCACTCATCAAGCTACCATCAAGATATTTTGACGGCTAAAGTAGGATTGCAAAAAAGCACTAAAATTATCAAGCAGTATATTAATGACAATAATCTTTGCGTTTTGGTTGCCCATGACGCGTAATGGACGCTATTTGACGGCAATCTTAACTAATGGGTGTAATGGGTTACTCGCCATATAACTACCCTGACCTTGAATCTCCATTATTATCAAATCCTCATGAACTTGGCTGCTCAATTTGAGGCGGTTACTTGTAAGTAAATTTTTTAACTTAGTTCTGAATTCTTGTTCTTCTCCACCATTAAAGTAATCTGACACTAAGTAAACGATCATCTTTATAACCGCATCATCCAAAACTAAATATTCTTGTCGTGTTCCAATAACAACAAAATTAACCCAACGCCTTGGATCTTCTTTGTGGTGGCTTACAAAGTTAACTACCCCATTCTTCAGAAAAAGAATTGTGGTAAATGGGCACATGATTGAGTTGATATAAAAGAGCAACGATTCTGTATTGTTACCAATAATAATTGGTACAAATGACGGATCAATAGCGTTAGCTAAAGGAACATATCCGAATAAGTAAAATAACTGTATTGGGTATAAGAAAGAGATGGCAATAGACCGAATAAGGTTCGGTCTACTTTGTGCCATAAACCGATTTTTATCAAAATAGATCATGACGGTTTACTCTAATTTTCTGGCATTTCAAGATTGAACATACTTGATATTTGATATGTTATTAGTCGTTTTTTTTCTTCAGGAATGATGCAGTAATGTAATGACACTTTTGTTTCAGGTCCTACAAATAAAATATAGTATTGATTCTTGCGTAACCCTGAAGGCATTAGATGAATTCGCTTTACTTCACCATTACATTTAAAAGGGGTTTGTGATATTGCAATACTAAAAATTGTTAACTGTCTTAATAACGTTTTCCCGTCTTCTGACATTGATAATCGCCAACGCATTGATAATAAAGCAAGTATTGCGATAACGCCCCATGGTGCCCATGTCGGCATGGTGTAGCTATAGAGAATCGAATGATAAATGCAAGATGTTAAGATTAGTAATATTCCTAAAAATACAGCAACACCACACTTTGGCCATACAGATAAACTAATACCAATAAATCTCTCTTTCGTTTTTGGATCGACCGAATTTACAGGAATAATAATCATCGTTTCCCCCTATGCGATTTTTATGTCAGTGAGTTTAACAAACAACATTGTCTTCCACTTCTGCAATAACGGTACGTAGTGCTTATCTTTGGTGAAAAAACAAAAAAACATGCGATATCTGATAACGAACATTAATCAGGTAGCATTTTCATAATTATTTCTATTTAATATTCGTCATAATGTCCCTATGTAAAATTCTTAACGAGACTAATTGAAATGATGGATGATGAAAAATTAACAGTAAGTAAAACTATCCACTGGGCAATAAAATGCGGTTGGAAAGTCGTAGCTGCAGTTCGAGGAATGGCATTTACTCAAGATAAAGACATTAATTTTTATATCGACGTTATCGCTGAAAGTCCAGACCAAAAAGAAAAATATGATATTGGTTTTTGGCCCGGTATAAATAAGGATTACCGCATTACAGAGAATGATTTGGCAGAGATTAAATGGTTGCATCCAGCAATTAAAATTGAACGTAATGTTACTACTCCGAGTGACAGGTCAAATTTGATTAACGTAACTAATAGGCAATGAAACAACTTGTTGTTCTGGATAGCTGCCACAATAGAAGTAGTAGCTATTTGTATCTTTTGCCGTTGGTATAAGTACGTTCCCAGAGTGAATGTCACAACAAACTCTTTCACCATTATCTAACGTCGTTATCGTCTGATATTTTGGTGATATAGGTGTGACATGAATACAGCTATATTGACCGGTTCTATCTTTTCTTGGTTTTAAATAAGTTGTGGCATCTACCATTTTCCATGTGTTGTACTGTAATGGCATTAAAAACATGGGAGTGAAAGACGTGTCCTTTGTCATAACTGCCACTTTGAAGTTATCAATGAAATTACGAGTTCCATTTGTTAGCCCTAGAGCTAATAATGCCCCAAAAAACACACACTGAAACACTTTGAATAGCCCCATTTGTAAAAACCTCTAGAATAAATCATCAAGATCTTCAGGCTTTAATTTTTTCTTAGGGCTGATAACTTTTTTATGGATGACTGTTGTTAACTTACTAGAATTAGTATGCCCATTACTACGTTCCACTACATGATGTTTATTTGTTAATGGAGATGCTATCAGTGTGGTTGAGGTCAAACTTACTGATAATATAATAGTTACAATTAGTATGTTCTTCATGGTTATCTCAAATTATATGAATTTTTTAGTCGATAAAACTCTTCCAATACACTCAATCCAGAGAGCTGAGAGCTTTTCCGTAAGTTTTTTATAAAAGTTATTGGATCGGTTTTAATTTGTAATGATAATGTAACAATTAAATCTAATTCATATTGCGAGATCCCCTCTTCAATGATAAGTTGCTGCATTACTTGTGTTACCTATTGTTTAGTTACATATAAAAATTGAAACCGAACCTTACTATGTGAGTCGCAATACAAACGGAACTAACCAATATCACCAAGCTAACAAGACCAATAACATATGGGTCTAAAGTAAAAAAAGAGGATTTTTCCGCTTTTGATACCCGCAGGCCGGGCACTAAGTTAATTGTCCATACTGCTACTTCGTCAACCTCAAACACATTTGATTGATGCTGTGCCAGCAATGGTTGAATTTCATCTATAAATGAAAATTTAAAATCATTACTATTGACGCTTACTACTATTACATTGATAAAATTATCAATTCGACACAGGACGCAATTAAAAGTTCTAATTTCACCGTTTGGCATCTTTATATCTAAATTTGCATGACCAGTATTTTTTAACTCCATAACTTCGACGTCACTCATGAAGCAAATCATACTCCCAACAAAGTGCGTTCCATCATAGATAGGAAATGAGGCCGTTATATTACTTTTTATGTTAATCACGATAGCGCCGAAAAAAAATAAACATTAAGTAAATCATAACCAGTATTCCTAAGGTAGAAGTCCCTACGGTTAATGCACCCAAGATCATATCTATAGCTTGATCAACCCTAACATCAAGGATTGAAGATGTAGGCATTATTGCTACGAGTAATAATTCAGCGCACCCATTTAGACATGCAATGCTTGTTATAACTATCGCAATTAAAATCCGTCCTCCCCATGCGCTGTCACCTTTTACTGTCACTCTATATGCCTACAGTTGGTCTCATTAAGCTATAAATATAAGATAATATTGGCATGTCTTTAAATGGACTATCAATATAATGATATGATTTACAACAACTTTCTTTAAGTATTAATACAAAAACATCATGATTACATGATGAGTAAGAGATAAATAACGCAGCAAAAAAAAATGCAATAGAAATACAACAAGAAATTTTCAGGGGTGCACTTATCGTATTGATATACATTTTCTATCTACCCCAACCCTTTCCAACAGTACATTTTGAATTTGCAAGATGTATGATAAGTTGCGACAGGGTTTTAATCAATAAATAGAGGGTACAAAATGACACCATGGTTGCGTTTATTAACAGCTATTACACAAAAAGTGAATATTCATGGAATTACAGTGGATGAGTTTCGTTTGGCAGCTACAATTTGGGAAATGAAACGTTCAGTACATCACACTGAAGCAATGTCCATTTTGTTTCAAAATAACCTTGAATCATCACCAGAAGATGATAATCGGGATGCCTTTATTGATAGCGTGAGTAACCTTATCGATAAAGGTTTTTTGGCTTGGGAAGGAGATGACCTACAACTGGCATTCACAGGTGAGATGTTTATTATCGAAATCTATCAAATAGCCCAATCGGAGCTAACAAAGCGACTTTTCGACCCTGAATTACAATAAACTAAAAAATCGTAGCCCAAATACGGTAGATGCTCATAGTGAACGGGCATCTACCAAAAATTAAAAATCAATAAACAAGTAATGCTCTACGGTTTCTAGTTCTGGCTTCGTTAGTATGCGCAGAATCGGCTGGATGCGTTTCACCATAGCTCTCACAGGTTAATTGCACCTTTCTAACGCCTAGCTTTACTAACTTTTTACACACGTTATCAGCTCGACGCTGCCCCAAATCATAATTGTAATCAACGCTCCCTTTTTCGTCAGTAAAACCCACTACCAATAGACGACTTGCTAAATTTTGCTTTAAATAAGTCGCATTTTTTTTAAGCATGTCATTAAATGACGTTCTTACCTTATCTCGACTAAACTGGAAATATACAGTCTTATTGATTGGCTGGTGGGCAAGAATAGGTTCGATATCATCGTCAACAGCATCCACAATAGCCATAGCTACCTGAGTTTCCCTTGTTATAGAGTGGGATTTCTCATTTACATCCTCTTTCCATGAGTTACGTAGTTGTTCTGCCTTATTTGAAGTAAGAACGTTTACAGATTCATGTTTGATGCTTACATAAGGAGTGACCATCAAATTTGATTGTTGAGAACTACACCCAGTAATAACTGATACTAGAACTGCTCCAAGTAATAGTTTATTTTTCATGTACAATTAACCTTAAATCAATTAGTTATAATTAAGAATTATTTAAAATGCATCTTAATAGGGATTATATGGCACGATATTTTTTGAAAAACATACAGCATTGTATGTTTGCATGTTTTTTTTATAGTCCATATAATGCGCGAAAATTCAAATACTCTCACTGTTTAATTAAAATTGTTAATGACAATAATTGTAACATTTTTTAGATAGACGAATTAATGCGCGAAATTTTAATATTGCAAGAAATGAGAAATGTGTTTCCTATAATGCGGTATAGATCCATTGGTGTAGAGATTTATTGCGTATATAATCCATCTAATAAGAAATGGAATGCATACATTATGTCTAAGCAATCTAAAATTGAGCAAAACTTAAAACATCTAAAATACCAACTAGACAGAGAGATAAATAATTTAACCTCCCTACTAAGAACATTGGATGTTATAGACAGTAAGGTTTATCTACTTCCAGAAATAAAAGATGCCGATACTCATAAAGATATTAAAAAGATTAGCGTGTCATTAGTGTCTGATTATAAAGCTTTTAATTTGGCTCTACAGTCTTTTTCAACTTTTGAAAAAGGTCTCGGGGATTCAGGTAAAAGAGCTTTTAGGTTACCGGGGTATTTGGTTGTAAATGGAAGTGCTATTCAAAAAGAAAACCTATACGAAAACATAACTAGGATAAACAAGTTAAAAGATGATTTTAAAAAACAGGTTCAGGGCTATAGTAAAAATTCTAATAAGAAATACAATCTAGTTCATAGTCTGTTTAATAATCTGATGACTGTGCAAGTATACAGGCATATTCCATTGGTTACGGAAAATGTCGAATATATAAATTTTAGTTGGACAAATAAGCACATTACATATAAAACATCTATACAAGAAATTTTAAACTTGTTAGATAGACACAGAAAAAAAACACCAAAGAGAAGTAATTCTGAAGATTGGAATCGAATTATTGACAACGAAATTTCTATTATTAATGAATTACCAAAGGATACGACGTTAAGATTTAAACGAGTAAGTAAGCCTATTACTAGAGTTGATGTAGTCCCATATAAGAAAAACAAACAAATTATATCAAATATACCATTAATTCTTTTTCAAACAGAAAAGCCCGTTGTTAGTAATCTTCAAGACTATCTAAGTGCACAAAGGCGAAGTTTCCGCGAAGATACTACAATCTATGGGATACCTGTCATTAAAAGATTGCATTTATATAAGAAACATATCAAACGAGTAACTAACTTAAAGTAAATACTCTAATCTAACTTGGAAAATAAAAAATGACAATTTCATCAATCAAAAGCGATATCAAAGAAGCAGTAGAAATTAAAACTACTAACAATATGGTCCCAAAAGCTGAAGCTATGCAATATGCATCAGATAATAATATTAAAAGTATGAGAGCTTGGTTCGCCTTTCATAACCTCCGTAACGGTGGTAGCTTTCGTCCACAAAATATCCCTGGAGATCCATCTAAATTCTACGGTAAGACTGGTGAATGGCAAGGTTGGCCAGAGTTTTTAGGTACTGAACAAAAACCAACAAAAACTCTCACGGCTGAATTTGTTGACTTAGAATCATGTAAAGAGTGGTTTTTAGCTAACAAGATTTCTAGTGTCTTAATGTTTAGGACGTTCTGTAAAGTTAAACAACGTCCATCATCTATTCCTGCAGCTCCAGACAAGGTTTATGGTGTTAAATTTTCAGAATTATTAGCCCCAAAGAAAGAACGATACCTATCTTTTGAAAAATCCAAAGAAAAAATAGCACCAATGGGTTTTAAAAATTACTTAGAGTTTCGTCAAGGACGTCGAGATAATATGGATATATTGCATGATGTACCATGTAATCCAGATAATATCTATTCAGACTCATGGGTTAATTGGGCTGATTTCTTGGGTAAGTAATCAATTATATATAAGAAAAGTAAGTGTATATATTAAAAAAAATTTAATGAATAAATAAAAGATGTTGCATAATTAATAGTTATGCTTAATGTTGATTATAGGTAATGTCAGGCTAAATCAATTCCCTTTTTGAGGGGTATGAGATGCATTATTCAATAGGGAGTATTAAACATTACTTCTCTGTTGAATAATGTCTACTTTTTAATTCGATATATTTAATTCATGTATATGTACTATAAATGAATTAAATATATCAATATTCCCTTTTTCATATTAAAAGTTATTCATTCATAATAATGCATATGAATATATAGCTCTATCTTAGATTTATCCCATTGCAAAATGACTATTTAAAAAGTGATAACCCTTTGTTTTGCTTTTATTGGTATATTTTTCTTGGGGTTAAACCCCTTTGGCTTTTCCGCTCTAATGCTGTAAGAACCATTAGGGTAGTAGAGGTTATAATAAAGAATATCCCAGTTATGATTCTCAGGGCTATGAACACTCTGTGGATGCATTTTTTCATTATACCCTTTTATATCACCCGCTAGCGCATACGTTACAAATGGTTTCTTTTGAGCTCCATAATACAACTCTTGCACCAATACTATGCCTCTGAGTGGTGTAATACGCGGATCGTCTTCGTTTGTGAACTTAAGATTAATACCACCGATAAGCGTCCCCGCCTCGTAACCATTAGCATAATACTCCGTTGGACTTAACTCACTAGGTAAGTTGGTAAGAACACAATTATCAGCAGGCTTGTAAATGAGGCTATCTAATGCAGATGCGTATACTCCCATGGATTTATCCATCAGATTATAACTCGTATCATTTAAACCATTACCCTTTGAGGTTATTTTTAAAACAATTGCCGTATCTGTCATACGATTAATACCAATTGATCGGATTTTATATCCAGATTTGGCAGCTTCCATTGCTAGCATGTTCAATTTTTTGAATTCTTTCTTCTGCTCATTAGTTAAAGGTTCTTGCATCCCTGAATACAGCAGTTTAGCTCTTGTGTAATCGTCATACTCTTCTCGGATCTGCCATAGAGGTTTATGGCTCACTAATTGTTTCGTTTCATTATAATTATCGTTAATCATGAATGTTTGAGTTTGGTCATCACCACCAGCATCAATAAGTGCTGCTAACTTCATATAAGCAGTTGCTTTCTTTGTTTCAGAAAGATCACCTTTCATATTCTTAATTTCATGATCCGCCAACCGCTGAACTTGCTCTTTTAAAGCTGCATTTAGCGTTACTTGTTCTACGTATTTTTTAATTTCAGATAAATCATAAACTGCAGTTACATCGACTAAAGCACAACCATACGTACTTTCTGGGCAACTTTTAATGCGTTTATTTGTGACCTCTTTATGAATAACAAATGGTGTGGCAGATATGAGTAACTGTTTTTCATTCTCAGTGATATTGGATGTAAAGATCCCTGCATTCTCTTTGATGCTGTCTCCCAATGTGTTTATCGCAACTTTTGTAGCTAACTCATAGCCATTTACTGGGGAATCATTTTCAGTTAGTGGATAACTTCCCGTTAAGGATGCAGACAAAGCAAATGCATTTGTACTACCAAGCATAAGGGCAACTAAAACCGTCTTTTTGAAATTTATCATATGTCATCTCGTTTTAATTATTTACGATACCCATTAATGATATCGGTATTATTGATATGCGCTAGTGGCATTTTATCGTAAGTAACAAACATCAATAATATTTAATTAATAAAAAACCAGTCCGAAGACTGGCTTTTAGTTACGAAAGAACAATTACTGCTTTAGAAATGACCTTTTGTATCCTGATTAATTGTTGATACAGCATCAGGTCTTCCATCTTTTTGAATCAACGTGTGCATATGGCCGCTCTCACTTTTTAATGCGATAGCCGCGCTTGACTCTCCTTGATGTCTACCTTCGATTGAAAACGTATCGTCACCAATTTGAACTTTATTACCATCACTTTTCATAATCGCGTCAAACGAGCCTGTTGGTACGCTCAAATTTCCATTGTTGTCAGTAAATGACGCAACCTTCATAGGTGTGTCTTTGGTTGCTTCTCGCTCAACTCCACCAGCTCTATAATTGTCAACTTGTGACTCTGGACGACCTATTGCATTATCAAGAGGCATACTCTTCCATGCAGTATTTTGATCCCGAGCCACTGTCTCATCGCCTAAAGTGGTGCTTGTTGGCTTGACTAATTCACTTTCCGCACCAACCAATTCAGCCATACCCTTTTGGGCATTATTTTTTTGTTCAGAGCTTGCCATTGGGTTGTCAATTACCGACTGTAATGCCTCTTTATATTTCCCTATATTTTCAACGTTATGTTGTTCGCCTTTCCCTGTGGTATTAAACATCCTTTCGGCACTACTCGAAACGCTGTCTATTATATTGTCCAAAGCGTTACTGTCTTCTTTTGACCTGTTCTCAGCGCCGTACGTGTTGGTGGAAAAGCCAAAGCTCCCCCCTTTATTAACAACATCACTGAACCGCTCACGAGTGGTTACATCTAATCCTGAATCTGCTGCCGCTGTATTCGTAACAGCAATTTGTTGCAATTTAGCATCATCCTTAGGACGGTAATCTTTGAACCCATTTGAATACGATGGTGCTTGGCCTTTAAATCCAGGTGTAGTTGATGAAGATCTACTACTTACCCCATTTTCTTTACGTTCGCTTGCCGCAGAGTTAATTTCTTCCGCGTTTGGTTGTCCCTTGTTGGCATTTATTACATTGCTTGCTGAATCAGCAACATTGTTGAGAGCGGCACCAGTTTTTACCTCGCTAGAATTGCCGCTATCTGTATACGCGGTTGGGTTTTCACTAATAACCTTAGCCATCGCTACATATCGAGCAGCTTCGGCTTTATCTTCTTTAGTCGCATTAGCCCCATACCCTCTAGCAATTTTATCGTTAACCTCGGTTTGACGGTTTGGGTCTTTCATCGCAGCTAATGCTTCAGGATCGTTTAGCTGTGATAATATTTTCTGATCACCTTGGGATTGTTTTGGGTCATCAGCAACAAAATTACCAGCCTTCATCCCCATATCCCCCATAAAGTCATAAACTTTACCTATATCTTTTTGTGCTTTTCTCATTTTAACGTCATTGTCACCCATCCCATCATTTACGGTCTTTACAACCGCATCGCCATTTCCACTCAGTTTATTAGCAGCTTTTCCTTGAGCCGTATCATTTGCCTGATGCTGGTGGTCTTGATCAACGGCTTTATCGTTGGCGATGGCTTGGCTTCTAATGCCACCAGTATTATTAGCCGTAATATTAACACCGGTACCCATATCTTTTGGTTTAGCAAAATCAGTAGGTGATGATGATGGTGTACCAATCGCTTGTTTTTTCTCATTAAGCGATTCATTAGTAATACCGCTACGCGAACCAACGTCCCCCATCAATCCCTGAGCCGCTCCGTTACCCATGTCTCTGAATTGATTTGCAGCTTCATCAAGATTCTTCAGACCACCGCCAGTTGCAGCGTTTAGTTCTGATAGCATATTTCCTTTGGCATAGTTTGCGAATACAGCCCCTAATGATCCATTGAGCATATTTCTATCTAGACCATCAAATACACGTTGAGCATAACGAACTTCAGCATTCTTACGCTCATTCATGTTTTTACTATTTACACCACTAATACCCGATTGAGATAAATCAGTTGCAGCCTGTTGAGCTGTTTTCAACGATTGAACTGTCTCAGGTGATGCTCCTGAGTTTGTAAGAGCCGTTTGAAGAGCCTTCGTTTTATTGTCATCAGATAAGCCAGTGATCGCTTGCGTATTCACGTCGTATTGACCACCAGCGGCACTAACCGCTTGAGCCAATTCTTTATCATGCCCAGTCTGATGAAGCGTTGCTGCAGCAGCATTATTAAGTGCATTACTTTCCATAGTGCCATTTGCAACTTTAGAACCAAAATCAGACCGATCATTTAATGCACTAGCAAAGTTAAAGGCTAACGAGCTACCAATTCCTTTCGCAACATTATTCATTGATTGTGTTGTCTGAACCAAGCTTTGAGCTTCAGAATACGCATTGGATGCCATTTTGGTGTTGCTTTCTGAAGAACCCCAAGCCTTAGTTTTTCCTATCTGCTGGTTATGGCTTATTTTTGAAAGATCGGAGCTCATACTATTCATAATCTTATCGTGGCTTGCTTGCCAATTACTTGATGTAGATTGACGAGCTGCTGCTACTTTGCTTAATCCTGAGTCAAGAGCTGCACGTATCCCACCCGTAAGTTTCAAGCCTACAGCACCACCGAAAGCACCACTAAGTTTACCCCCCCCTTTGGCTTTTAAGCCTGTATCTTTGATTGGCTTGCCGTCTTTATCCAATTCTGGTTGTTGAGAATTACTAAAGTCAAATCCACCACCAAGAGCTGCCGCCACTTCACTTTTAGCCTCTGCACCAAAGTCACCATGAAGCGCCATGGCCATTAAGGATGATTGTTGACGTGTTAAACCGAATTCATTTGAAATAGCTTTACCAACCGTAGCGCGAGATGCGGTACTTGCAGCCATTGATGATGTTATGTCTCGTCCTTTTGCCTCGGTATCCATAGCAGATAAAACGTCACTATGCATTTTTTGATTGGCAGTGGACATTTGACGAGTTGCTGTAGATAGCCTTTGAGTCGCACCCGCAACGGCATCTGAACTGGCATTTGTAGCTGCATTACTCATGTTATAGGATTTGACACCTAACTGTGCTGGTTGATTGAGGTCGTCATGAGTTAATGACGTACTGTTAGTGACACCATTAAAACTCGAAGTTAGTCCAGCCGAAGATGATTTACCATAATTAGCAGGACTCGCTACTTTAGGAGAACCAACGGCTGCTGCTTCACCACCACCACCACTAGACGCACTGTTAGCAAGGTTGATTGCAGTATGCACTGAACCATACATAATCATTAGTGATAATGCTGGCACCATTGTTTGCAATGTAGAACCCATAGCAATGAATGATTGAAGGTCCGTAAATGTGGTATTAACGCCAGCCCATGACATAACCCCAATGTGCGTATCCTTATTAGTCATTTCGTTAAGGTATGTTTGTAAATACAGGTTAACGCCAACTTGTAACACTGGCCATGTATTCACCCATACTAACAACAAGATGTACTTTGCAATCATACCAATACCTTTACTACCAAAAGCAGCAACAAACGGCATGATTGGACCTAACAAGTAGATTAACGCCTCAAGATAAGTCATTAACGGTACAGCCATTTCAGACCATAGAGTAAATTGAGTTGCTGAGGAAAAGTGTCGAGAGTCCATAGCCTCAAATTCGGCTTGAGAAGCAAGGCGACCAGATAGATCACTATATTGATTTTTGATCTTAGCTTGGTAATACATGTATTTAAGCATCTGATTAGATTTCATTTGCCATGCTTTTACACCCTGATCCGTAATCATAGCTAAGCCTCTTTCGGCATTCTTGATGTTTGGATCCATTCTGAGATTTCGAGTTTCTATATAGTCTTTAGATGTATCGTTAAAAGCATCCTCCATTGCGCCGTTTAGTTTTTTATAGGCATCACCACATCCCATAACTTCAAAGCCATGACCAAAAACTAGATTTACTGATGTTGTCCATCCGTTATAGTTCATGCCCATATATTTCCACGCGTCATTAGATATACGAGCTTGAGCCATATTAACTTCTTGAACGCGAGAACCGTTGTACTCATCCTTTAATACGCAATCTTGCATGTAGTTCAAAAGTGATTGTCGAAGATCTGGTTCGCTTTGAGCGTTAACTAAACCATGACTTGCTCGGTAATGCGTAGTTGCTGTTGGGTCACCAGTGATCCTCATATTCATTAATGCACGTAAAGGTTCTAATCCGTTACCAACAATAGAATAATTACGTGTTGATGGATCATCATCGAGCATTGATGAGATAGTGGATGATGTGTACTCCCCTGGTAAAACTGCAGTTTGGTAAAAGTCACGCAATGAGGTAGCTAATTCATAGCCAAGTCTAGTCGTTATCGATGCAGACAGAGCAATGCCAAGCGGAATATTAGGTATTGGGGTTACATCTGTTTGATTGTTGCTAAACAACGTTATCGTAGTTGTATTACAGAACATAAAATAAACGAAGAGCAAACTCGTGAAGAACTCTTTGAATTCTATCTTTCCGGGATTCCAGACGCTTTTAGCGAATATAAACAACAAACTTATAAGTAACCCAATTTTCCCTAACGTGTAAGGCATGGATGTTTCATACATGTGCGACAGGCCGAGCATAACGACCTTTATGTAAGCCGGATCACCGACCGAATATATATTAAATAACATAGTTATACCTGCGGCATAGTCATCGCTTTTTCTTCCAAAAAGGAGGTCAAGCTGGTCATTACGTTCATTTTGTCTAAATCGGCAATATTCTTATCCCTGAAAATTTTATACTGCTCTTTAAGCCGACGTTGCCCATCCTCAAGCAATTTAATTGCATCTTCTGAGGCTTGAGGCGTACCCATTGACGCGGCTTTAATGTCAACCAACATTTGGTCTATACCCTCAATGATGACGTTGATCCCATCTTGCGCCGTAGTTCTAGCAACAATATCAGCGTACTGTGCTTGAGCTGTTGGGTTATGTGATAGTTTAAATAGCGTTGTCATAACTGGGACAGGAACGCTTTCGATGAACGTTTGTTGGGTACTGTTAAGTTTGAGCTTATGACTAATTTTATCTGCAATACCTAAATCCCCCGGACCTGAACCAAGCAATAATTTTTTAGCCAGAGGATAAGTGCCAACCCAATTTGCTTTTATGGTTCCTTCATTATTTTTAAACTTTAGACAATCGGTTGAACTAGGGACGCACTCTAATAATTTTAATGGTGTACTACCATCGGCATAAACCAACTCATTTATATTTTTAATCGTTGGGGGTATAGTCACAACATTTGGGGATTTAGCATTGGCTGCGATATTTTTGGCATCAACGATACGAACTCCTACAAGTGACATAATTAACTCTTTAACTTCTGAATCGTTTTTAAATCCAACAAACCGCCAGTTTTTTATTTTTGCGGCATCGAATAAGTTAAAAATAAGATTACCAGTCATACCTCTATCATTTGGTTTTGAAGATCCGTCTGGTTGTCTTACCGAGTTATCACTTAACATGTCTAAGAAAGAGCCCTCTTGAGGGAGTAACTGATCAGCCCAAGACGTGTGATTTGATGCCCATCCTTCGATACCTGCAGCGTCACGAATGTTCTTTGAAATATTTTGTGAAAATGGTTGTTCCATTAGAACTTTTGAGACGTCTTGACATGATGCTTTTGCCAATCTGTTCATATCACTTACAAGTTTACTGACCCCTTGCATGATTTGTGCGCACGAAGGACAAATTGATTGTATAGCTAAATTGAATGCATAAACGGCTGCTCCACTTGCAACATTTCTGGCAACTTGCACTAACTCTTCTCGCTTAATTAACGAAAAACTTCCACCAAACATATCAAGTCCACCACAACCGACGTTCATGCTTGGCGGGGTAAATTGAATTAACTCAGGTTCATGCAAATGAAAGCGAAGGCTCGTCATACCAAACGCATATCCATTACGTTTTTGCGTTTCGAATGAGTGTCCCGGTGCGCTTACTGTCGTCATTTGAGAGAATACGTCCTCAAGGAAATTATCCGCGTAAGCTGTTGATGTTGTTGTAATTGTAATACAACAAGCCAACCCAATACTTATGGCAGAATTTTTTATTTTTAGTCTTTTCATTTAGCATCTCCACCAAAAGCCAACTCTCCACGTTCCTTCCCTGAGTAACGTTCTTCAAATTGTTTTTTCAGTTGTTTAGATAAATATTTAGGGTCGTTGTAAATTTTATTCTCATCTAAAGTGATTGGTTTATTCGGATCTTTAACTAATTCAATCTCACGAACATGCTGTGCCTTTTGATAATCTACTTGCGATATCCATTTTTGTTGTTTTCCTATAACTATGATGCGATTAGCTAACTCATCAAAAGAAGTCAGACCCGCAGCAACATTTATCATCTTACTGCCATCTTTGGTGACTAAGTACATGGTCGGATAAACCATAACGTGAAGCTTTTGGGTTAATTTTCCGTAGGTATCAGTAACGAAATAATCTTTCCACGGATTCCCAGGGATCATCTTTCCATCAACCGAAATAGGCAAAACCTGCAATCCTGTTTGCTGCTGTAGTTTGTACAGAATTGGAGCTTGCTGGTGGCAATATTGACAAGTTGATTTGAAGAAAAAGAAAATACCCACCTTTTTTGATATTTCTTTTAGTGCTTGGTAACTTGCCGTACGACGCTGATCACCATATTGAATCAATGCGTTCTGATGCCCCGGTCTACGTAATTCCTCATTTAGAGTCGGATCTAGTTTTGATACCTCCATTGAAACGGATGAAAACTTAGATGCCTTATCAAGCATTAATCGCTGAGCGTACATATATCGCTGAACGTTCTCATACGTTGGATAGTCAATAGCTTCATCTCTTAATCGAGGGATGTTATCTCGTAGCCACTTAACGGTGATCTGAACGTTTTTCGTAGTTGGCTTACTATTATTTTCGATAACGACATCTTTTTTGGGTTTTGGCTTTTTAGGTTTTGGCTTTGGTGCTGGTTTTTGTTCGGGTTCATACCAAAACCACCCCTGATCCTTTTTGTTATAAAACGAGTCACCATGACCGTAGGTGTTAGCTGTTGCCGTTATTGCATTACAAGTAGCCATACAAGCAATGACGGCTAATAAAACAGGTTTAATCTTCATTATTTTCGCATACTGTAATCGTGAATAATTCGAATAAGCACCTTTAATTTGGCACCATTACCATGAATTTAATGCACCGTTATTCGGAATTAATCGAAAGGTAGAAATTTCTTTTCTTTATAGTTTGCCTTACTACCACCCATACAAAATGGACACGTTTTATAGTTGTATGTATAGGCATCATTATATATATGGTTCAATCCACACTTATCGCATCGGGCCGTAATAATTTCACCGTTAAATAAGGCAACAAACATCGAATGAATACGGTTAATGTCTGCTAATTCATTGTTGAAATTGATCTTGTAAAGACGAGCTACGGCAATTAATTCATCTAGATTTACTGCTCGGTGGAAATCAATATTTTCTGGCGAACAATTGCAGTAATAATAATAAATTATATTGGCGTGTAATCTTCGGTTGCGACCAGCCGACACCCACGAAGCTCCACTCCTAAACTTAGCCTTTTTTAGTTGAAGAGATGCTTCCATTGCACAGTCAATTCTAAACAGCATTGTCAGTAATTTTTTTGTCGCACCGAGATCGGCCATTTCGTAAATCTGACAAATACGTTTTATATGACGAGTACGTTTACCGTAGATCAACACTTTCCTGTTCATTAATTACCAGCATTTTTATTCCGCACCACTTTCGTATTCAAAGCTAATAAATGCTGAGCAGTAATAGCAACATTACTCACTCGGCTACCATTACTATCATTCTCATCAATTGCATTAAACAAATCGATAATTGAATGAGTAGTCTTCCCATTATTACCTTTGACCCCATTAAAATTCAGCATTGGTGGTAATTGAACAAATATTGCCTCTATTACATGGATAGGAGTAGAGCTTAGCCGTAATGCTTCTTCCTTACTCAGTCTGCACATGCAAGCTACTGATATATGGTCTATTAACGCCATTTCCCTCAAGGCTAACACGTAGGTCGTTTGCGCTATCTGTAGAGCCCTGTAACTTTCAGAATTTATAAACTCAATTTCCATAGTTTGAACAATAAATATTAAAAACGTAAGAGTTATTCAATGTTACTAGATTTACATCTTGATTCAATGATTTTAATTGTAAGGCAATGACATTAAAATCCTCTCTTTAGTAATGCAACTACGAAAAAATCATTACAAACCTATTTTTTATAGTTATAGTTTACTTACGCTATCAAAAACCAACGTTAGCGACGAATAAGCAGTAAAACAAACCGATTATTGGAGATGTTAAATGGGTCAAGATGTAACCTTGGGCTCAAATGAAGAATATTATGGCACCCCCTCAGTGATAGTGGATGCATTAAACACTCTTAGTAATGAGTACGAAAATATTATCTTTGAAATGGAAGGCATTGTTGATCATTACTGGATCGCTTGGCGGCAAAAAAATAATGAATTAAAAGCAATGCGTATGCGTTCGACAACAAGTGTTTATGTTGAGGGCTCAATTGCCCCACATATTGTAATGCGCCATGGGAAAGCCTACGCCGAGTGGCAGATTTTTAATCCAGGTCGAACAGGTAAGAAGAGTCGGCGTTGGGGAAAGCGTATTAACCCTAAACGCAATAAGGTAACTAAAACAGTCTTTTATCGAGATGAGCAATTTCAGAATATAGCTAAAGATTGGGAGTTTGAACTGATTTTAAAGGCAGAATCCCAATTATCGCCCTTGAGATATAGCGCAGAGTACATCTACAAGGCAAGAAGTGACATACAACAATTATTAAAATCTATAGTAAGAAAAGGGGATAATAAATGACCACTCAAGTAGGTAGTGAATCTAAAACACGTAAACCTCGTACGCGTAATAAAAATAGCGAACCTAAACAAGAAAAAGGTAAAGGTAATAGTGAACCCGTCCGTAAACCATTCATCTTTGAACAAACTCGTAAGGCTTTACCATACGATATATTAGCTAAATCGAATACTGTTCTCGATTATCTAAACCGCAATGGTGGTCGTGCCGTCGGAGCATTTCAGCGTATTGCTGCACTGAATCAGCTAACACAACGTAACAATGATATTCGCACTCGTTTAACTGAATGGTTGAATTGCCGATTAACATTGTCTCAAGAAGAAGTTGCTGCATTTGAAGCTAAAGCCATCTCGTTTAAAGCTGATGTTGTTATCGAGCCTATTAGTGTTGTTGTGCCTGAGACGTTCACTTATCGAATTGATGTAACTCACCCAATTTTTTGGCGTTTTATCGGCATTTTTGAGGCTGTTGACCGTAACATCGCGGAATTTGAAAACATGTGGATCGCTGGCCTTATCGATGATGAGTCAATGATACAGTCTCGCAATGATAGTTTGACAATTATTACTGATTTAGTGGCTAGCATTTATCAAATAACTAATGCCTCTCGTGATCGAGAAGGTGGTTTATATGATACGAATGATTACAAAGCGATCATGACGGCTCTTTCTGCTAAATCAGTTATGGATAAGTAATAAAATGGGGCTAAAGCAGATCATTCATCATCTATTGGTTGGGGCTGCTGGTTGGTTAGCCCCAAAGCGACAAGATAAAGATATTGAGGTCGATCAGTATATTGATGACCTCATTAAATACCCGCCCACAACAAAAGGCGTACCACTTTTATCACTGAATAAAATTGCAGCATCGCAATCTGAATTAATATCATTAACGCTACGTGACTCGGGATTAAACGATCCGTTCCATGGTAATGACCACGACGCCGTAATAGCTTACAACCAAGGAAAAAGTCAGCATAAAATTGGTGCTGCTTTGGACCTGAACTTCGATACTTTATATCGTCAAGTATTTCTAAATTACATTAGTTACATACATTTATTGCCCGCCTCGGAAGCTCATCATCATTCTGACGTTGGTGGTTTAGTTCGTCATAGCTTAGAGGTGGCTCTTAATAGCCTACGGCAGTCATACCAACAAATATTACCGGCTGTTGGGCAAGTGGATGAAGAACAATACCGAAAACCTCGATGGCAATATGCTGCATGGATTGTTGGGCTATTGCATGATGCAGGTAAAATATTGTTTGATATGCATGTTTATGACATAGCAACAGGTGTTGAATGGAACCCATACCTTTCTGATATTTATCAATGGGGTAATGAACATAATGTTGAGCGATACCGTGTTACATGGAGAGCTGAGCATCGTCATAAAAAGCATGAA
This sequence comes from Photobacterium carnosum, assembly GCF_021236965.1. Taxonomy (NCBI): domain Bacteria; kingdom Pseudomonadati; phylum Pseudomonadota; class Gammaproteobacteria; order Vibrionales; family Vibrionaceae; genus Photobacterium; species Photobacterium carnosum. The sequence goes on from NZ_WMDN01000015.1 coordinate 76,450, forward strand.
AATTTAAGTATTCAGATTATTGACTGGGTTTTAACGCCTGAGGCTAAATCGTTTTTAATGGACAATTCAGATGAGTTAGCCATTGAAATGAACCATGCTCTTACTGACTATCATACACAAGATGGATATCTTCAAATTTGCTTACGTAAGGCAGATTCCGCTAGTACAGATAAAGATATAAAAACTCAATGGCATGATTTAATTGGTAAGCGTCGTTATCCACTTGAAGGCGTTATTGTAAGTGCTATGCGCCGCCTCCGAGACTCATGGCGACTAAATGAAGTTAACGGCAATATTTGGATCATAGGGGGCGAAGTTTACCTTACCTACCCTCGTTCTATACAAGCAATTATAAGTAAGTTACAGCAAGAAAATACGGATGTACCCGCAGAGGTTAGTCGTGTTCTGGAAATCCTTGAAAACCGAAATTTAGTTAAACGATTAGAACCTGAGACATCAGTATCTTACTTTACGCCATCGATTCATATCGAAGGTTTTTCTCAACCCGAACGTGTAGTTAAATTAGCTTGGCCAAGTTTATTGTTTGAGGGATTACCTATCCCCAATAGTATCCCTGGTTTATTACGCCTAAATAATAGAGGGAAATCTATTGAATTCACGTTAGAAGGTGCTGTAGTTGAACATTTAGAACAAGACGAACAAATACAATCAGTTGATTCCAATGATCAGAATGCAGTAAGCGAAAAACAGCAAACTAGCAATGATCAGAATGCGGTAAGCGAAAAACAGCAAACTAGCAATGATAAACCTAAACCTGATGTTAGTGAGACTCAATCACCTAGTGAGTTCGTTGATATAAATACGGGGAAAGTAATAACGGCAGTTGATCCGCTTATGAATCAATTGAGTGATATCATTCCGGGGTTACAAAAAATGCCACCTCGTCCAACTGGTAACCATGGAATTAAATTCCACAATCAAGAATCTGAGGCGAAGCAAGCCCCTGAGCCACCGAAGACAAAACAATCTCCTGTGCCATCCAAGGCGAAGCAAGCCCCTGAGCCACCGAAGACAAAACAATCTCCTGTGCCATCCAAGGCGAAGCAAGCCCCTGAGCCACCGAAGACAAAACAATCTCCTGTGCCATCTGTAAATCAAGATGCAGGAAATAAATCTCATAATACAAAGCCTAAAGCCAAGATAAATCCGGCGATAACTAACAATGAAAAACAAAGTAAAGCTTCTAATAATCAAGCAGCAAAAGTTGATGTTTGTGTTCTGAGTAACGGTCTCATTAGTCGAAAACGAAACACCAATATAGATAAAGAGCCCAAAGATACAGTTGAAACTAATTGGCTTAACAAGCAACCAGATCCAAATGATTTATCAGCCGTCTTTTTAACAGCTTTAGTTAATAAAATTACCGATAAACAATTGTTAATAGAAAACAACGATAATATTTATCTCTTTAAAGGGTACTTGATAGTTACGACTAAATGCATTGAAGAATTAGGGATAAGCATTCGTGATATTTCTAGTGTTTTACGAAAAAAAACAATGCTTTTAAGTGATATTGATAAGCCGAATATTGCCGTTCATAACTTTACTGTATGTGACAAACAGCAAAAATGTATAGTTCTTAGTTGCCATATTACGCGCTGTATTATGATGGATGTTAATCAGCATATCGAGCATATCAAATACCCAATAACCATTCTCCCTGCCCCTCTTCGTAAACCTTATGGTATGGATATTAAAAAATTAACAAGTAAGCAAAAACAAAATGATCAAGTTGAAAACGTTGAAAACGTTGAAAAAGTGGTTTCGAGTTCTCCAGAGACACCACCCGCAGCGTTAATTATTGATGACGTCACCCCAGAACTACCTATTAAATCTAAAGGAGAAAAACGACAACTACCTGATAATACTGATTTCAGTCCTGTAAGTAATATAAGCAAGTTAAACAATATTAAGCCTGATTCTAATCTTGCTGCATTTATTAAATGGCTTAATGAAAGTTGGTCACCTGATTGCCCGTTTATGCAATATACCAATGGTTCTATTTCACTCGATTTCGACATGGCACGTAAAGAGTTTCGCTCTCAATTAAAAATAGGTATTAGAGTCAAAGATATCGACTGTTTACGACACGAAAGCGTGCAACTAATTAGTAAAACAACCCCAACAATAAAGAAAGAATTTTGGGTATTAAAACAAGGTGTGATAACTCATGAATAAACGGCACCATAATTTTTGGATGGAAAATCTTTTTCGCCCAGTATTCGAATTAAACCTTGCGGTGATATGGATTAGTGGCGGGATATTTACTCTTTTAGCTGGAGTAACTTCAACCATGGAAGCTGATGCACGTTTACCTATGTTGGTTGGCTTCAGTATGATTATCGTTGGAATAATCCGTATAAAACAGGGCGTTCCATTAATGAAGCGCCAATACGCCTTGTTTGTTAATTACTTTTATAAAATTAAAGGTGCTAAATTTCGCAAAAAGAATATCGCTCACAAGGATACAGCCTTTTTGGGACGAGGGTACGAATGGGGCCCTGAAATCGCTCAACGGGCTTACCAAGTAATGAATATGTCAACCAAATACACTGACGTTAAATTACCATTTATTTTGAAGCCACTGGCGATGCAATTTAAAGAGACTACCAGAAAATTAGGCGGAAAACCGTGGATCCATGGCCTTGGTGATGAAGAAGAAATTGATGCTAGTGAGTCAATATTTCATGCCCATACCGTTATATTTGGTAACCCGGGCACAGGTAAAACAACACTGTTGTCAATGTTAAGTCGCGGTGCTATGCATCGAGATAATGTAATCATTATCGTTGACCCTAAAAATGATAATGACTGGCGTAGTCGAGTGCAAGCTGAAGCTGAAGTTATGGGTGTACCTTTTCATTTCTTTCACCCATCACATCCATCACAGAGTTGCCGAATTGACCCCTTAAATTCATATTCACGATCCACTGAATTAGCATCACGTATCGCGTCATTATTGCCAGGGGAATCAGATAGCGATCCCTTCGTCCAATTCGCTTGGAACTGTATATACGAAATTATAGAGGCGATGCTTTATATTGAAGAAAAACCTCAACTTACGTCAATTGGTCATTATTTAATGATCGGTAAAAACCGTCTTGCAGAGAAATGCCTACATAAGTATTTCAAGTCAACTATTGGTGAAAACTGGCTGCAGCAAAAAGGCAAAGAAATGGCGGGATTGGCAAATGGTGATTTGTTTAATGGCATGATCGCTTACTACTTCAACGTAAGCGACTCATCGCTACATGTAAAAGCTCTTAGCGATATGTTGAATATGGTTATGCACGATGCTGCTCACATGAGCAAGATGTTGTCTTCAACTGCCCCGTTATTTGCCCAATTAACATCTAAACCACTTGATGATTTGCTATCACCGACTTTGCACATGGATGAACGGGATGAATTGAGCCCTATTGTAGATATTGACCGCTTAGTACATACCGGTGGTGTACTTTATGTTGCACTAGATAGTTTATCAGACCAAATGGTAGCAAGTTCGATCGGCAAGCTTATCTGTGCTGATGTGTGTGCGGCATCAGCTCGACGGTATAATTTTGAAAAAGGTGAAGGTAAACGCGTAAGTATATTTATAGATGAAGCGCACGCGGTCATAAATGAACCGATACTCAATATGTTAGCAGTAGCTAGGGGCGCAAAATTTGAGCTTTATGTGAGTTCTCAAACATTGCCCGATTATATAGCCAAAACATCTGAAGCTCAGGCTCGACGTATCCTCGGCTTAGCTTCAAACCTATTTTGTTTGAGAGTTAATGACAATATTACACAAGAATACGCTACGGAAAACTTCGGTGAAGGTAATATTAAAAGCGTTGGATATTCGCTTAATAGTGGTACGTCAACGACAGGTGCCCTTGGTGAGTTTAGCGGGGGATTAAAGGAACAGTTATCAGAGTCGAGAGAAAAACTTTTCCCTGCAACATTACTTGGTGATCTACCTAATTTGCAATATATCGCACGTCTAGCTGATGGCCGCAAAATGAAGGGTCGTATTCCATTTATTATTGATAAAGCAGCGTAATCACAATGGCTGAGAAAATTCCAAAAAAAGAATATACGTTCCTACAGAAATTTATTTTAATGATTTCTGCAGCATCCATCGCGTATTTGGTCTTTATAATGCAACCGCAAGAATATAGAGAAACACTTCAGAGTGAGATTAACTCATTCAGAACCGTTGCAGGCTCATTAGAAAGCAAAACTGTACTTTCTCGCGCTTACAACATGTACAAGTGGGCTTTTATTCAAACAAATATCATCCCTGAAATGGAAAAAATAGTTACCCCAACGAGTTATGTTGGCCAAAATTATTGGCAAGAACCCGTTATTCGTATTGTGGAAAATATAAAGCTACTGTTTTATCAATCTTGCTACCGAATATCTGTTTTTATCTCATGGTTCATCTTGGGTGTACCCGTAATGTTTGCGTTAGGTGCTGATGGTTTCTATAAGCGAAAAATGAAGCAGTATGAATTTGGGGTTGCAAGTGCCAACTTATTCCGTATATGGGTACGTACTGGTTTCTTCACATTCTTTATTATTGATATTTACTTCATATTCCCCGCCGCTGGTATTTTTGGCGTAATTTTGCCACCAGCAATGTTCCTTATACTAGGGTTCGCAATACGATATGCGCTAAGTAACGTTAGCAAAGTATTCTAACCACTACTTACTGTTAGCTATACTGAACAACCACCGATTAATAGTCGGTGGGTTAGTGTAATGTACTAAAGTGCGGAAACGGGGCGAAAGCCCCGTCATTGTTCAATTTTTAACTTATCGTCAATTTTTGGCTCAAAATGATGCTCAAGATATTGCTCGATCATTTCATCGGTAATGTTTCCCGACGATGCGCAAAAATACCCTCTAGCCCAAAAATGACGACCCCAGTACCGCTTTTTGATGTGAGGGAACGACTCGAACAGCTTCGAAGACGTCCGCCCTTTGATTCTCCTCATTATCTCACTTGGAGCCATGTTTGGCGGAGAGGATAGCAATAGATGCACATGATCTTTGCTCACCACGCCACTGATGATTTCAATGTCAAAAGCGGCGCACGTTTGCCGAATTAGCTCTCTAACTTTTAATGCTACATCTCCCGTTAATATCTGGTATCTGTATTTTGTCACAAACACAAAATGGTAATGGACGCTGTAGACACTGTGACTACCATAACGATAACTCATGCAGTTTCGTTGTAGTGTCGCGCTATTTCGAGCAGTGCTAATCTGTTTTTACGATTGTTTGTAACACCTGTTTTTTGAGAGGCTTTTTCAATTGCAGCGAGGACTATTGCAGCGTCCTCGCTTGACAAAAAACACCCAAAAACTTGAACCTTATCTTTTCTGTAATCTGTAGCCATGTTAAAAAAATCCCAAATTAGCTTAAAGCGTGAGTATCAAATACATAAACAACTTGCGCATCATAGATAACAATCTCACCAACATCATTACCCTCATAACCATCAAAGCCACCGATGATTACTACTTGATTTGACTCTGTATCGTAATCCTTTGCTGTTGCCATTGCTTTTTCAAAGCAACCGATCTCCCATCCATCCCACTCTAAATCAACCCCAGACGTCCCCTCTAACTGCTCGTCTGTTGTTTCGCCATCAACCCAGACGTAAGAAGCATCAATATCATCACCAATACTAACGATAACTCCATTAGTCATCACGCGGATTGCATATTTGTTAAACCCAGCATTTTCTAATGTTTCGTTCAGTAATTCGATGTTCATAATTGCGATTCCTAATTCGTTTCGATGTAGCTATAACATCAAAAGCTCATGAGCTTTTAAAGAATATTTGAGATAAATCTAATCGCATAAATGAGATGGTTTTAACCTAGATTGAGACAATAAATAGCTAACAGTAAACATTAACCTCGCAAGAATAATTGCGTTATTGCTACCAAAAAACCCCCCAATTCCTTAATTATTATTTAATTAAATAGTGCATCATTGCTTCGTAGGTTCGGCATACGAACACAACCATTTTAAAAATAAGGTTTTATGAAGATGAACACATTAACAATGAAAAACGCTAACACTTTCCATGTGTCTACTACACAAGTTTTAATTATGCTTGCTGTAGTTGTTGCTACAATTGCTTTAATCGTTGGCTTTGATGCTTGGGCTGCAACTGCTACTGAGGGTGTTGCATCTCATTTTGAGGAAATGTGGGAAGACGTACAAGCTATCGCAACTGGCGCACCTGGTAAGATCCTAATGCTTATCATGGTTATGGGTGTTGTGTTTTTCTCAACAGTTAAGCCTAACCTTGTTGGTTTTGCTGGTTGTGTGATCGCAGTTCTTGTATTAGCTAACGCAAGTAAAATCATCAACGGTTCTCTAACAGCTTCAGTATTCGATGCTGTACCTCAAGCATTACACACTGCAACTACTGTTTTACCTGTAATTGGTATGTAAATAAAACTTTTGTCAGTACATTACAACTATATGTATTGACTAAACCTCTTACACTATTGAAAATTGGCGTTGTTATTTAACAACGCCAATTTTGTGTGTGTAATTTATGGAACTAAGAAAAGATCAACAATATCTAGCTTTACGTGTTAACGATCCACAAATGGTAATTTTTTGGGACGTTGATGAAGTAAGACCGATAATAATCAGTATGGCGCTAGGTGTGCCTTTTGACTTACTTAACTATTCAATGCCTTTAGGTATTCTTGTTTTCGTTTTATCTCGACGATTAAAACAACGATATGCTAAAGGCATTATTAATCATCTTTTATGGTGGCATGGAATATTACCCCTAAAAGAAACCCCTTCGATGCCAGATCCATTAATCAGAGAGCTTTTTAGGTAATCAAATGTTTTCGAAATCAAAATCAATTAAATCGTGGAGCCAAAGCGTTTCACACGCGGGAATAATGAACCAAATCGCACTAGCTTTAACTGTTGCTGTGATTGTTTTAATTTTCATGGTGATGAGTAAGAAAGAAACGGTCATTGTCGTCCCTCCAACGTTTAATGAAGAAATTACTTTTGTTGGTAATCAGGCATCTGAGGCATATAAAACTGGTTGGGGATTATTTACAGCGAACTTAGCCGGTAACATCAGCGAGCGTAACCAAGCTTTTGTTGTGGATACCTTACGAAAAATGTTTCGTGCTAAGGACGCTGATAATTTCGAACATCAATTACAAGCACAAGTTGATGCGCTAAAGGTTCGTGGTGTTCGTGAAAGTTTTACGTCTCTTGACCTTATCTATAATTCTGATGTTGATTTAGTTTGGGTATATGGCGATAAAAAAACAGTGTCAACACGAACTGGAGCCTCGACGACTCAAAAATGGACTTATGAAATCCGCATTACAGCTAGTAATGGTATGCCTAAAATTGACCATTTCAGTCAATATTCAGGTGCTCCTGAAACACGCTCTCGAGTAAAAGCGATCAAGGAAGCTAATGCTGATAAAGCAGAAAGACAAGAAGGTGAACAATTAAAACCTGACGATTTAGATGTGCCTTTACCAGACGACAGCATCAAGGATAATAAATAATGTTAATAAATACCCGAACCAAAAAACTCGTATTACTTGTGTCGGCTGCGTTGGCTTCTCATACCGTTATAGCCGCAATCAATACTTCCGATATTCCAATCGAACCAATAAATAGTGGTCGTATAGCTCTGTCTCAAAACGCTCAACCGACACAAGACGAACTATTAAAATCACAGGGTGGAGGTAAAATTTCATCACTAATTAACAGTAGTATTTATAATTCAATAGACAAAGCAACAGAATCCGAAGATAAAGCGATAGAGCCCACAGGGACTATCGGAATGCCAGTACCATCTGTATCCCCAGTGTCCCCTATTAATACTCCTGACATTTATACGAGTAATAACACGCCGAAACCATTCAGTGATCAGAATGCTGCAATTGATAATGCCCTAACTGAACGTGCTAGACAGAATATTGATGCTAAATCGGTACGTACGGGGAATATTGTTTCAAAAACTGGTAGCGATATTTTAAAACCGGTAGATATGAGTCAATTTGCCACGCAACAAGAACCACAATTACAAATGCCACCAGCATCGGGCGTAACAAAGGTTAATGGTACACCTTCAGGTATTAATCCTGCAGATTATGGTCTTGGTGTGCCAGTACCGCAAGTGCATGGCCGAGATCCAATTAAAGACGAGTTAAAACGTAAGTATGACTCACATCAAACTATTCGCATTAAACCTGGTGATGGTGAGTTGGCACCTGTTGCTGTTGGTTTGCAAAACCAGATTTCAACACCGTTTAAAAATGTATCAATTAAAACATCATCTATGGATGTACCTATTGAAGTAAAAGACGGATACATTTTTATTACTCCAATGGACCAATCTCCAATAGGTTTGTTTGTTGGAGAAAAAGGGTTACCTGAAACAAATGTTTCTTTAACTCTAATGCCGTTGGATGTTCCACCAACAATGATTGAAGTAAAAGTACCAATGTCTCGTGCGTTACAAGTTAAATATAAGAATTTCGTCAATGAGCGAGAGGAAAAAGAAGCTATTGCAAAGCATATACGAGAAATGAAAGAGGCTCCCGCTAACCAGTTTGATCCAAGGGTTAATTCTAGTTACGTAAAACGAGCAACGTCATTACTTGCAGCTGTTGCCAAAGGCGATATCCCTAATGGTTATGCCTTTAGTACAGATATTCCACGAGATCAGATGTTCCCATGTGATATTAACAAATTGGGTATGTATCACCGTGTAATGCAACGATTAGAAAGTAGCCAAGAAATTGTTGATATCGTAAAAGTTACAAATGACATTAATAATTTCCGACAAATGAGGGAAGAATACTGTCTTCGTGATGATGTTATTGCCGTTGGCGTTTTTGATAAAGCTACTTTAGCACCTGGTCAATCAACGGAAGTGTATATTCTTCGTGATAAAGCATACCTAGATAAAATTAAGCGACAACGTGTGCGCCCTAGCCTTTTAGATAGTAAGGAGGCATAAAATGGCTGATTTTTCGAAACTTAAATACAACCTAGTCGAAGCTTGGAAAGAACCAAAAAAACGTAAAGGTATTATCGCAGTAGTCATAATGGGTTCAGTGATCTTTGGTGTAATGGCCACAGATGATTCCAGTACGCAAAAAAGCGCACAAGAATACCATAACCTTGAAAAAGGTAAGAAAGTGCAGGCTAACTTTTTTTCTCAATCTGGTGCTAATACGATTGAAAAAGGACATATGGACGAAATTTACGGATTAATGGAAAATCAGATTAAAGATCGTGAAACGGCAATTGATCATAGAGAAAATGAAATGCATCAACTCGAAGACCGGTTATCTAAACAGATTGAGGATCTACGATTTAGTCAGACTGCATTAAAACGTGATATGGCTATTCAAAAAAAATCTGACGCTACTAATAATCATACAACTTACGGTGGAGGTTTACTTCAAAATCAGCCACAAACTCAGGTTCAGCCTCAACCTGTTGTAAATGGTAAACAGCAATCTCAACCATCTCAACAACTACGACCAATGCAACAAGTGGCGCAGCAACAATTACAACCTCGTAAACCAGTTGTTGATCATCGTCGTGTGGGGATTCGTACTATCACATCAAGTTCAGATGAATTTGTTGATTATAATGGTAAAACTACCAATCTTACCGCAGCAGCAACATCCAAAGATGGCGCTACGACTCGTACTATTGATGGTAAAAAACCGGAAAAGAAGACTAGCCAGCCGATATATCAACAAGAATCAGAAAAAGTTGAACCTACTCAGATTATCTTGCCTGCAGGAACAATGATCTCAGGCATCTTAACTACAGGTATGGACGTTCCAACCGGCAGTTCAACAAAGCATGATCCTTTACCATCGATTTTACGTATAAATAAAGACGCATTGCTTCCAAATAACTTTAGAGCAGATATTAACGATTGTGTGTTAGTAACATCAGCAATCGGAGACCTATCTAGTTCCCGAGCCTACTTGCGTGCAGAGGCGCTTAGTTGTGTAACAAGCGATGGTGTAGCGGTAGAGACATCATTAAACGCATTTAGTGTTGGTCCTGATGGACGTAATGGGATCAAAGGTCGGTTAGTAAGTAAGAATGGTGAAGCTGCATTGAAATCCATGTGGGCGGGTTTCCTTTCAGGTATGAGTGGCTTAGCAGGTCAAACTGATATAAAAATGGGCGATAATAAGACGGGTGCTTTTGCGACATTTACTGACGCATCTGCCATGGGTACTGTCGCTGGTGGAGCTGCATTAAAAGGCGCGAGTTCGGCCATGGATCGTCTAGCTAAATACTACATAGAGATAGTCGAAGAAATGCGTCCATATATTGAAATTAATCCTGGTATCGAAATTGATTTCATCATTCAACGTGGTGCTACATTGAAATTAGGGAAAGCATAATATGAGTCAAAATGAAGCGTTAACAAAAAAATCTAACACACCAAAGCCAGTAAGTACAATTTCAGTTATTCATAAATTATGGATCGCTCTAGGTGTAATTTTCGCTTTAAGTGCATGTGGGGGTGTCTATGTGTATAAATCAATACAAGCCCTTGAAGTCCAGCTTAATGATTCACAACAAAAACTTGTAATGACAATGGAATATGTCACTCAATTACAAAAAGACATCCCTAAGATTAAGGTGATTGATTTTTCTTTAATGGCGCAAGACTGGGCTAACACTAATCAGGCTAGTGCAATGAATGCAATGGATGCAGTAATTAAATCATATAACAATAAAGGTTACGTATTAATTAAATCTGACAGTATCGTTGGTAATATTAAGCCTTTATTAGTGCGCACGCCTAAACCACACAAAATAAAATAAATCACAAAAAATACTTGAAGCGGCTCTTCATTGTTGTTAAATAACAATATTGAAGGCCGTTTTTTTAGGTGTAACTAAATGTTAAATACAAGAAAAAAAATTCTATATATAGTCGCTCTTATTGCAAGCGGTTTCTGTAATGTAGCTACAGCAAACACCCTAGCAATTGGACAACCAATTCTTTCAACCGCAACTTATACGTCCACTTATGTCGCGCAAAAAGGCGAATCAAAAGCATATGCCATTGCACAGGCGGAAGAAATGGCTAAGTTGCAAGCGTTGGACGTTAACAGTATCAGTGTAAATACAATTGATACTGAAGGAAACGTAACTAACTCTGATGTTTCGTTAAACAAGAAAATCATTAGTTCAAGAGTTCTTGCAACTAATTATGGCCACTGTGCGAAAAAATCAGTTATGTGCGCAACAGTGACAGTATCAGTAACAAGAGATAATCGTTCTCAATTAGAAATTCAAAATGCTAAATTATTAACTGCCATTAACACCGTAGCATCAATGTAACCTGCCACCTATCCTCATAAAAAAGCCGAGAAAACCTTAAACCTCTCGGCTTTTATTGTAATGCAACCACACTTAACAATGATCTTTGAAGTGTAAGCAAGTATCATGTACGCCAATCATTAAACTTGTGGTGCACAATGAAACTTTCATTACTAACAATTATCCTTTCATCCGTAATTTTTAGTTCTTCTGCTTTTTCTACTGGTATTGATCCATTAGTTAAAAATGCATCAGCTAAAAACTCAGAACTACATAATTCCATCAATAAAACCCCAGTTGAACAAGTCTTTGATAAGAATGGATTTATAAATGCAATGAAGATGTATAAATCACTTCATTGGGGAGTTCGTTTACCAATTACAGATTTATCAATTATCGAGAATCAAGATGGTGAACGTCTATTAATAGACTCTAATGCTCGTATGGTTATCCGTGGAAATTTTCAACTATATGATCTTTGGAATAAACGAGTAGTTACAGATAAGGCATCAGTTCAAAAGATGTGGCTAACACCTTTATCAATATTCAGTGTTAATGATGATGATTTAGCCATTTATCACTACGGAAAAAAGAAAGATAAAGCGGATTTAACTGTACTAATCGACCCAAATGGAAAATTCAACGCAAAGTTATTTTCAGAAATGGAACTATTAGCAGATAAGTATGCCTTTGATATTTTGCTTGTACCGTTAACAGGCAAAAACTCCATCATGGATTCAATAAGCCTTTGGTGCAATAAAGATCAATCCACTTCTCTTGAGTACCTCATGGAAGGAGCCAAGATAAAGAGCGATCTAACATTAATCCCTACGTGTAATAAAAAACCATTAATGATGAATGTCGCCCTAGCTAGTTTACTACACATCAAATCATTACCTCACTTAGTCCGAGTTGATGGATTAAACAACTCAGGTACACCGAGTAATTTAGAAGCGTTTATGCATCAAGACATTTCAAAAATTGGAGAGGTTATAATTAAATAACATGCAAAATAAATTAATCAAAACCCTTACTGCATTTTCTATCATGACTGGTTTAACTGGATGTTCATCTTTTTTAGAGATTGGCGAACCACCAACGGAATGCCCTTATGCTCTGCAGGAAGGATTGCCTTGCACAAGCGCAAGAACAGTGTGGGAACTAACTAACAAATCAAAAGATATTGCCGTTATTAAACGTGAACTTATTGCTAAGAATAAAGCTGGTTACAATCACGACAATGATGATGACGACGACAATAGCGAAAAAGATAAATACATACCTCAGTATCCGGGCGGTACAGCTGCAGAACGTAGCAAAATATATTCTCAATATCAGATTAATTACAAAAAATATCCAGCGGCAGATCCTATGGCTATTTTACACGAAGCTAAGGTTTTACGCGTCCTTGTAAATTCTTGGCAAGATAAAGAACATAACTTACACATGCCAGGATATACATATGTAGAGATAACACCTCGTCGTTGGGAAGTCGGTCGTGATGCAACAGCCACACCTGCCATGGTTACATCACTCAATGCCCGTAGCTCGTCATTAAAAGAACGGGAAAAAATGAGTCCAACAGGTGATCCGAGTGGAATGCAGGTTATTCAGCGTTACCCGCAAGCACCAGCTAAAGATAAAGTATCAGACTACGTAAAGGAATTTTAAAATGACCGGCATTATTGACTATCATAATTCTATTATGAGGTTTTCCCAGTATGGGGACTCCCTCCCTGTTCTAGAATATTTACCTGAAATGAAAGGTTTTGTTTTAGATGGTGGTTTTATTGGTTTTACATTTATTTGCCAGCCATTAACAGGCGTAAATGATGACTTAATGAATGCGATGGATGATTTATATCAACGAAATTTTCCTGATGATTCTTTTATGCAAATTAGTCTATTTGGTTCGCCATATATTAAGGACACTTTAGATCGATTTGGCTCTATTCGAGAAGGTCGCGCTGAAGGTGAAATGGGAGAGTTATATGATTCCATTGGTCGTTCTACATATGAATATTTCACTGAATCTACAACAAAACCTTTAAACCCTAACATGAATCTCAAAGTGAGAGATTTTGAAGTATGGGTGTCATTTAAGATGCCATTAAAAAAACAAGAACCATCAAAAGACGAAGTGAAAGTATTTCGTCGCATGTATCTTCAATTACGCTCAACTCTGGAAGGTATCGGTTGTAGTCCATATGATATGGATGGAGCTTTATATCTGCACCGTATGCAAATCCTTCACAATCATAATAAGGATGCTGACTGGCGCAGTGGAGTTAAAGGTCATGACGCTGCCCTACCTTTGCGTTATCAAGTTATGGAGCGTAATAATCCTGTATTTGTACATCAAGACGGGGTTCAAATCGGTGAAGAAGGCAGTGATAACAGTGCATTTGTAAAGCTTCTTTCGGTTCAACGTTTCCCTGAAGTTCTTTCTTTTGGTGAAATATACGATCTTGTTTGTGATTGGCGAAATGGTCGAGATGGTTTGAGAGAGCCTTTTTTAATGACGTTAAATATAAACTTCGTTAATCAAGAAAAAGCAAAATCTGAATTTACAAAACGTCGTAGTTGGCTTACACACCAAGCATCAGGTCCATTAAGTAAATGGGTTGACCGTATTCGATACCAAAAACGTGATTACGATGAATTTTTCGTATCACTAGAGAATAAAGGGGCTCAAATCGCTGATTCTTATTTACAGTTTATGATCTTTTGTAAGGATAAGCATTCTTCTGAACAGACGGTTATGGAGATGCAATCTTTCGCATCAAAGAAGAAATGGAAATTAGTCGAAGATAGATATATTTGCTTACCACTTTTATTATCATCGTTACCTATGGGTATTGACCAAGCAGCTGTATCTAACTTTCACCGTTTCAACCGCTTTACTAGCGACACTTTAAAATTTATCACACCAATGATTGCGAGTTGGAAAGGTAACGGTCAGTCTCGGCCAACTATCCCTCTTGTTACTCGTGATGGTCAGTTGTTTTGTTTTGATCCATTTACCTCTGACGGCAATTTCAACATGTTCTGTGCGGCAGCCTCAGGTTCGGGGAAGTCATTTTGGATTAACTACTTAATATCAAATTGTTTAAGTTCTGGCAGTGTAAAAGGTGGTGATTTGTATCGTGAAACCCCACTTGAATTAGAACAAATGCCGTTAGATTCCGCGAGAGTCTTCGTTATAGACGTCGGCCGCAGCTATGAAAAATTATGCGCACTATATAACGGTAAATTTTTAGAGTTTGGTGATAATTTCAAATACTCAATGAATCCATTTAAATCGATTCATGAATTTAGTGGTAAGGATGGTCAGGGTGACATGGTGCTTTCATTATTAAAGTTCATGGCATCGCCTAGCGGTACATTAACCGACTTCCAAAGTGCACGTATGAACGTACTTCTTTCACAATTATGGGAAGAGAAAGGAAGGGATTCTTCTATCGATGATTTTGCTAATCTTTGCCTTTCAAATGAGGAAAAAAGTGTTAGAGATGTTGGTATGCAACTTGAGCCTTGGTGTAAAACTGGGCCTTATGGCGAATTTTTTAATGATGACTACGAGCCTGTGGATTTTTCTGGCAGCTTTGTTGTTATTGAATTAGAAGAATTGAAGAGTCGTAAACAACTACAAATCGCAGTATTACTTCAATGTATAAGCGCAATTCAAAATGAAATGTTTATGACTGGGAAGGATAAATTTAAATGCTTTGTACTCGACGAAGCGTGGGAGTATATAAAAATAAAAGGTGGTGCTGGCATTGCTATTGCGGAATTTTTAGAGGCTGGATGGCGCAGATTCAGAAAATATAACGCGTCGGGAGTGTGTATCACGCAATCAATTTCGGATGCGTATGAAACAGAAGTTGGGATGGCTATGGCCGATAATTCTCAGTTTAAAGTGTTTCTACGACAAGAGCCTGAAGTGATTGAAAAAGTACGCGTTAATAAACAATTCGATGGTAATGAAACAGACTTCGCATTGCTTAAAAGTATTCATACAGTTAAGGGAATGTATTCTGAATTATACATCCGTACAGGTAGTTCTCGGGAAGTAGTACGTTTATTCGTACCTCGATATCAACAGTTAATGTTTACAACTGATGGTGTAGAATTGGCAGCAATTGACCAATATAAAAAACAAGGTTATTCGATCGCTCAGTCTATAAAACTCGTCTTGAAAGATGAAGAATCAGCGAAAGAAAAAAATAAAAACAATGACACCCATAGCTATTCTGAAGAAGAAATATGTGAATTATTTTCTGATTAGTCATTATTTTTAATTTAAACTTTAATTAAATGGAGTATTTTTAATACTCCATTTTCATACAAACAGGTAATGCAATGACAGATAATCAAGAATTAAACATTAACTCACAAGATGAATTTGAAAAGTATAATGAAAAAGAAACTATTAAAAATTCAATTATAACCGCCTGTTGGGAACATATAATTAAAACCATAAATAATGTACCAAAACACCTCAATAACGATGATAAAGAAAAGCTCGAACAAGTAATCACCCAACATTTAAAAACGATTGATAATACTTTTATGGCGTTTATAGGCACAAATAAACATGGAGTGATAGAATCAATTCTTATTGAGTCATGCAGTAAGTCTCTATCACGCGACTTAATTAACAATTGCCCCAAAGATAGCTCGATTTTTAATCTTTTGACTGAGTATCGAATGCCTATAATTGATTTTAATTTAGAGGTTAATGATGCATTAATTAATAAACTTTCCCAATATTATGCTGAAAATAAATACCAACTATCTTTTGTAGAATATGTTTTATCTAATATTAGGTTTTGCTTTGGACTCTCAAATGGCATTGTTAATTGTGCTGTTTTATACGATGAAAATAAGATAAAGCATCACATGAGAGCACTTGATTTTCCCGATAAGAAAGACGAAATAATTAACCATTACTGTGAAAACATCGATATAGAGATTAGTAGCTTAGTTAAATCATTTACTACTTTCCTTCTCGGTGAGTATATTATATTTAATGTTATAACGTTCAATTGCATCAATATAGCTGAAGGTGAAAGCTTTAAAAAAAGGTTTAAAACTAACCTTGAAGCATCTTCAACTGAAATGCGTGATATCGCTTTTAGATTCCTTGAGTTCGTCTAATTTTAACTATTATTTAGATTATTCGAATCATAATCTACTCATCTAAAACGTATAAGTCATTCATCATTTACCTCTGATAAATGGCTTATTTCAACCTTATAACTGCCTTATAAACCACTTCAATACTGCCTTATTTCAACCTTAT
>NZ_WMDN01000016.1:0-87323 GCF_021236965.1 Photobacterium carnosum
TTTACTTTCAATACATTAGCGCTTCGCACTTCAGTACTAAAGTCAAAAAGAGATTTTATTTACTAAAACGTCTTGTTGACTTTCTTCTTGCTAAGAATATGCCAAAAGAAAAATATTTTATCTAAAGTTTGAACTCGATCAGTTGTTTAACCGTATTCTCTTTCGATGGAGCCGCATTATAGAGACTTTGATCACTCTGACAAGTCTTTTTAAAAAAAAAGAATGTAATTGCTGATTATTTCATCTAATGTGAACTATGTGTCTGTAAATAAGCTCATGCGAGTATATTTATACTCAATTATTATTAATTACAGACCATTAAAATTGGCATCATTATAGACTTGATGTTAAAACACCCATTAACGCATTCTTCTCTTTCCCTTTTGAGATGTACTTTAAATATGAAATCAAATAATCAAACCACAATAACAGTGATTGCCATCGCCATCATTGGCGCCTTAATCTTCAGTATGTTCAGCAGTACTCCACCAGCCATTAGTTTTGCGCTTGGTGCAATGCTAACAGGATTGGCGTTGCGATTTATGCAAGAAAACAAAAATCCCATCCTCGATGAATTAGATCCTTCTCAGAGTAGCAAAACCCTTTATGTTGGCAACCTTCCCTATCGTGCTAATGAGAGTGACGTAAAAAACCTTTTTGCAGAGCATGGTGATGTTTTTGCCGTGCGCCTAATGAAAGATAAACGCACAGGAAAACGCAGGGGCTTTGGTTTTGTTGTCATGAACAGTCAAGACGCAGAACATGCAATTGATCAACTCAACAACCAAGAATATGGCCAACGTACATTAAAAGTACGTGAAGCTAATGAACCTAAAAATGCGGATAGTTTAGATCTTGAATAATATCTAATTGCATTTCATTTAAGCTTTTATTCAGCGCCGCAGCATCATATGTTGCGGCGCTGCTGTATGTGACATTATGTATCGCATTAGGCACCACGATAACATCATTCGATAATTCTAATAATGATACGACCCGTTTAGCAATTGCTTTACCTGAATCAACAATATTGACCTGATATTTTAATGCCTGCTGAATTTCTTGCTTTATAAGTGGAAAATGTGTGCAGCCTAATACAATACTATCAACAACACCTTGCCATGGTTTTAGTATCTCAATTAATTCCCCCATATCTACCGACTTACCGCGTAGCTTCTGCTCTGCCATTTCCACCAATCGAGTAGAACCAATCATTTTAACGTCACAACCATTCGCAAATTGCTGTACTAATTGATGAGTATAAGGACGGTTAACCGTTGCAGGCGTTGCCAGTAAACCAATCGATTTTGTTTGACTAGCCAGCGCTGCAGGTTTTATCGCTGGCACAACCCCGACCACAGGTATTGTTAACTGCTGACGTAACGAAGGTAAAACGATAGTACTGGCAGTATTACAGGCGATAACCACCAAATCAGCCTGATACTGATGAGCTAATAACGACACAATATGATTAGTACGCTTGATTAGCGTTGCATCATCCAATTCACCATAGGGAAAAGCGGCATTATCGAAAGCATAGATAAACTGCACTTGAGGTAACAAAGCGTAGATTTCTTGATATACAGATAAACCACCTACCCCTGAATCAAAAATGACAACTTTTTTCACTACCACTTACCTTATTACATTACGATATCGGGTCGTTATGATACTGCGATGAGTCAGTCTCTACCAGTGCATAGCGTTGATAGCAAAACCGTGAATCTGTTTCACACCCTAACCATATCAGGTTAAGTGGTTGCTGATAAAAAGGACCATCGACGACTAACGAATGAAATTCTCCATTCTCGCCACAGAGATCAATGGTCGGCGGTAATTCAGTTAATAATTCACGATCAAACCAACGCCCACAGAAACGCGTATCCAATTGAGTACTATCAACGGTAACCAATTTCGTTTTAATCCCGCATTCAATTATTTCATTGGCTAACTGATGGCTAGGCTGCCCAAGTAATGGAAAAACACACTCCCAACCTGCTGGCTTAATATACTGACGCCGATAATCAGCAATACCATTACAAAACAAATCACCAAAAGCGACAGCATCAAACGGTAACCCACAATTTTTTAGCCCATCAACAATCATCTGTTGATAAATATCATTGGCTGGAAATACTTCAGGTAATGCAATTAGCACTAATGGTAAACCAATTAACTGCGCTTGTTTTTTAACAACTGCAATAGGTGTTGCTTGAAAAGGGACATCGTTATCAACATGGGTTGTATAAAGCCCAACAACCTCATAGTTAGGATCATTCATTAACCGCCATAACGTTAAAGCTGAATCTTTACCTGATGACCAACTAATAATCACTTTTTGTTTCATATTTATCACCATCAAAAAAGCCGCACAATGGCGGCCTTGAACTATAAAAAATCACACCTTAGAACTGATAATTAATGCTGGTATAATAAGTTCGACCCGGCATCACATAGCCACCAGCCGTTTCGTAATCTTCATTTAGAAGGTTAGCTACTCGCCCTTTTAAAGCAAGTTTTGGCTGCAACCAATATGTTAATGCAATATCCCATGTATCATATGCAGGCAATTCAACATCTGAAATATCTGGACGCTTACCGTGATACTGGTAAGTCACTGCGGTATCAAGATCACCATAGCTTGCCGTACCCACCCATTTAAATGAGAACTTCTCACGACGTATAAGTCGTTGGCCTTCACTGTCACGAGGATCTTTAAAATCAAAGTTCAGCTGGTGAGTAATAATACCCGTATCAAAGTCAGCTTCGACTTCAACCCCTTTAATTTTACTTTCCCCGTTAACATTGTCATACGATGGCGTGCCACTAACATACTCAATTAAATCATCAATACGCATTTGGTAAGCGGTAACAGCAACGCTTGCAATATCGTAATCAGCATGGAGAGATACATCGATATTTTTTGATGTTTCAGGATTTAAATTAGGGTTACCCGTCGACCAAGCACTTTTAACGTAAAGTTGGTAAAGATTAGGGGCTTTAAATGCTGTGCCGTACGAACCACGAAGTTGAATGTTGTCAGTTAAAAACCAACCACCAGCAATATTGTACGTTGAATGAGTGCCATATTGCTGATTATCATCAAGACGAACACTGGTTTCGATGCTAACTGGAGAGTAATCCCATAAGCCAATCGCATAATAGCCAGTATTATCTCGTTCTTTATTGCCCGCAAAACCCGTTAAATCATTCCATTGCTCTTGGCGCCAATCAATACCACCACTCACTAATAATGTTGATAATAGTTGATATTGGTTATGCCATTGAACATTACGTTGGTGATATTGATCCTTGCGATTCACTGCATTAGTTTTATCGATCAAATCAAGATTGTCTTGTTTTTGATAATCAAGAATCAGTGATGACTTATAGCTATCCTGCGCATATTTTAAACCCGCAGAATAATCATTAAATTCAGTTTCCGATCTCACATACTGATGGCCAGAATACACACTAGAACCATCATATTGAGAGTGGTTTTTATACCAACGAGTCGCAACAAAACCCGAGATTTCGTCACTAAACTGGTGATGGAGTGCTAACGATGCATTACGGCTATCAAAACCATGTTTATCACCATCATTCAATCCAGGTTGAGGATGTACGTTATAGCCTTTATCATTTTCATAACCAGCAGCAACTTGTAATACGCTGTTATCACCGATGTTATACGCACCAGAAACATTTGCTTCTTGATAATTATGGCTACCAATGCCTAAATCTAATTTCGTTTTTGATGGTGTATCCGTCCCAGTCAGGGTAATGATGTTAATTACCCCACCAATGGATTCAGAACCATAAATTGCCGCCCTAGCACCACGAGTAAATTCAATCCGCTGTACTTGAGTTAATGGAATTTGATTAAAATCTACGTTACCCGCCACAGAGCGAGCCATACGAATACCATCAACCAAGACCAAAACTTGATCCGAGTTTGCACCTCGCACAAAAATACTAGAACTTTGTCCACGACCACCATTTTGAGTGATCTGTACCCCAGGTAATAAACTCAACACTTCCGTTAGTGTTTTCGCTTGTACTTTATCGATGTCTTGACGAGTCACGACATTAAAAGGTGCCAGCACTGAGGTTACAGGTTGCTCAAAACGATTGGCGGTTACCACCATTACATCATCAGATGTTGTATCAGCCGCAAATGAAGCAAAAGAAGGGAGGCACAACGACGCTACCGTCACGGCTAAAAGGGATTTTTTCATTACAATTTCCTAAGTCGCGTTTATAACAAAGCAATATTGCTTGTCTTGCTGGTTGGTATTCGGACTTAAGAGCATGACCATTAGGTCGCCTAGGCAACAACTTCCCATTGCCGCTATACTAAATAATGCAGTGATTATCAGTAGGGAGCATCAACAGTGTTTGGATTACATCCATGTGCGTTCGTTCTCTATTACCGCTGCGCGTCAGTTACGGATTTACACCGTATTCCCGAGCCGTCTAAGGCTTAACCAGCACAGCGAGAATGCTAGTGTTGTATTGCTTTTATGTCTAGTTTTGTTTGGTATTAGTTATGAGTTTTTGGATACATAAATATTTTAATTTGGATCAACACTGGACATCAGTGTGCAATGCAATAAAATCTGCGGTCTTATTTTGAGCAGTCGAGGCACACACTATGACATCCACCGTCCTTAATATCGCTGATTACCAGCCCCAGTTGGATGAAAAAGCAGCGCGTATTCAAGATCTACTTAGCGATTTTGAAACGCCTGAATTGGAGGTGTTTGCCTCTCCTGCAGAGCATTACCGTATGCGTGCAGAATTTCGTGTTTGGCACGAAGGCGAAGAACTGTATTACATCATGTTCAATCAACACACTCGTGAAAAATACCGTGTTGATAAATTCCCGGCGGCAAGTCGTCTAATTAACGATGTAATGCCAATGCTACTTGAAGCAATTAAGCCAATAAAAACCCTGCGCCACAAACTGTTTCAGGTAGATTTTTTATCGACCCTAAGTGGTGAAATTCTGGTTTCTATGCTTTATCACCGTCAGCTTGATGATGAATGGACAGTAGCCGCAAAACAGCTAAAGCAACGTTTAAATGATGAAGGGTTTAAGTTAAATCTGATTGGTCGTGCACGTAAGATGAAAATCGTCTTAGACCAAGATTACGTTATTGAACAATTAAAGGTTCACGATAACGCACTGACTTACAAGCAAGTTGAAAATAGCTTTACCCAACCTAACGGTGAAGTCGCACAGAAAATGCTAGAATGGGCAGTTGATTGTACTCAAGACAGCGCAGGTGATTTACTGGAACTGTACTGTGGTAATGGTAATTTCTCATTAGCACTTGCGCCAAACTTTGAGCGTGTACTGGCAACAGAACTAGCAAAACCATCGGTTGATTCTGCACAATACAATATTGCGATAAACAATATTGAAAACGTACAAATTATTCGTATGTCTGCGGAAGATTTTACTGATGCAATGGCGGGTAAACGTGAATTCCGTCGTCTAAAAGACCAGAATGTTGATTTGCAAAGTTATAACTGCAACACCATTTTTGTCGATCCACCACGTTCAGGTATGGATGACGGTACTTGTCGCATGGTACAAGGCTACGACAACATCATGTATATCTCATGTAATCCTGAGACATTACGTGACAATTTAGCCATCTTAACTGAAACCCACAACATTACTCGATTTGCCTTATTTGACCAATTCCCTTACACCCATCATATGGAAGCGGGCATATTACTAGAGCGTAAATAAGCTGTAGTCCTCAAAGGTAAAAATAAAAAAGGCGCTATCAGCGCCTTTTTCAAATCACAGCGAATATAACTTACGCTGCTTTTTTATCCATGACACCCATTTTGTATGACACCCAAAATAGTAATACCAATGTAATTATTAGCGGAATGAAATTTGAGCCCATATCAGGGTATTCTGCGCGAAGTAATGCCGCATAACCAAATATACCAACGAAGAAACATGCACTCGCAACGGCAGTAATACCTTCCGCCATAGGTTTACGCATATATTCTTGATATAAACAATACACTGCCATGGCAAATGCCAAGACAGGAAAAATAGAGAATGTTACATAACTTGAAAACAATACTGCCAGAGTACCGTAACCACATACACCTGCGATTATAGATAAAACTAATGTTTTACGCTCTGCTTTAAGTTTTTGCTTTTCCATATATAATTCACCAAAATCAATATAAGATTATAGTTTCTGCCTGAGCTCTCGACGCTCACGCTCTTTGCGGTACCAATAAGCACCTTTTGCAATCATTCTAAGTTGCATAATCAATCTTTCAGCATGCTCAATACGAGCATGACAATCAAGATCCAACGCCTCAGCACCGGAACTAAAGACCAATGTCACTGACGCTTCAGCTTGCGTATAAGCTTCTTCATGGGTTACCCCCGTTTTAGCTTCAAGATACTCAGCCAGTTCAGCCACAAAATGTTGTATTTCTCGCACAACTGCAGCACGAAAAGCTGTTGATGTACCAGAACGCTCACGAAGCAGCAAGCGGAATACGTTAGGACTACTTTCAATGAATTCCATAAAAGTCTCTACTGAAATACGGATAACACTGCCTTCAGTAGCAATACGCTGTCGAGCTTGACGCATTAATTGACGAAGGATTAAACCGCCCTCATCAACCATGGTTAACCCTAACTCATCCATGTCTTTAAAGTGACGATAAAATGATGTAGGTGCAATTCCTGCTTCACGCGCAACTTCGCGTAGACTTAAATTAGAAAAACTTCGCTCGGCACTTAATTGGCTAAAAGCGGCATCAATCAATGAACGCCGAGTTTTTTCTTTTTGCTGAGCCCTAATTCCCATCAATTATCTGCTTCTCTGTGATTTTATTACAATGATGCTCTGCTTACACAGTAACATCTGCGTCATTGCAACGACGCTATACTTCCATATAGTAAAGGTAGAGCGCGACCGACGCAAAGCCAGATTGATATCATTGTACATTTTACATCACAAAACGTGGCGCTGATTTAACAACCAATAACACACAATTAAAAACGAAGCCCATTAGGCTCCGTTACTGACTTTATTGCTTATTTTAGCTCTTTATTCCGCAACCATTAAGCGATCATCTGCCGTTAGAATCGATGTCCACGGTAATAGCTCATCACCCAGCACAATAAAGTTTGGATTCTCTAAAGTCTGACGCTGGTTATAAGATAAAGGCGTTATATGGGTATTAAAAATACGGCCACCCGCTTCTTCAACAATACATTGGGTAGCGGCAGTATCCCACTCACCGGTTGGCCCTAATCGTAGGTAGCAATCAGCGCCCCCTTCTGCGACCAAACATGCTTTTAGAGAAGCAGAACCTAATGCAACGAGATCATAGTGATATTGGTTATCAAACCGTGCCTTGGTGGTATCAATATCCTGCCGACGGCTAATGGCGATGGTTAACCCACGTAATGGCAACTGATGTTTAGTCGTTGAGATCGTACTGGTTTCACCTGCTGCGGTTATTTTATGTGCCCCTTGACCTTGTGCCGCATAATACGTCACGCCAGATACAGGTGCATACACCACTCCCATAACGGGCTTATTATTATCAATTAACGCAATTACTGTCGCAAAATCACCACTACCCGCAATAAACTCTTGAGTACCATCTAAAGGATCGATTAACCAATAACGTGGCCACTGACTACGTTCGGCTAATGATATTACGGTGTCTTCCTCTGACAATACTGGAATATCAGGGGTTAATTGTGACAACCGCTCAATCACTAATTTATTAGCCGCTAAATCAGCGCTAGTAACTGGCGTGTTATCTGATTTAATTTGCTGCTCAAACTGCCCTTGTTGATAAATATCTAAGATCAACCGACCTGATTCTTGGGCAATATCGATAACATCATTAATAAGATGGTTTAATGTCATTGGTTATTCCTCGCAAGCTAAATACTTCAGCGCTAAAAATAACGCACTGATACTACGCGCTTCGGCAAAATCTAGATGATTGAGTAACTCTTCTGCTTGAGCTAATGGCCACCGTACAATTTCTAGAGGCTCAGGTTCGTCACCTTCTAAACGCTCAGGATATAAATCTTGCCCCACAAACAATGTCATTCGGCTAGAAAAATACGAGGGCGCTAAAATCACTTCTTTTAATGGATGTAATCGCTGCGCACCAAAACCGATTTCTTCTTTTAATTCACGGTTTGCCGCTGCTAATGCACTTTCACCAGCATCAATTAATCCTTTCGGAAAACCTAACTCATAACGCTCAGTGCCAGCAGAATACTCACGAATCAATAATAAATCACCATCAGCCGTGACAGGTACGATTAATACCGCATGACGTCCGCTCGGCTGCATACGTTCATAAGTACGCTCTACACCATTAGAAAAACGTAAATCCAATGATTCAATTTTAAAAAGTCGTGATTGTGCTACAACCTCGGCTGCTAAGATTTGGGGTTTATCTTTGCTGAACGCCATTTATAAGGCCCTGTTTAATGAAAAGCATTACCAGAATAAGAAAAGCTTACTCGAATTAAAAGCAAATAATCATCAGAAATAAATAGGCAGCCGTAATCGACTGCCTAATGTGAACAAATTGATGATTGAAATGATAACGAGCGCTACAAACGTCCCGAATAATTAACCTTATACTGTCCCTTGGTATTAGGATCACCTAACCATTTTAATTGCGCTGCTAATTTATCAGGGAACGTTGCCCCAGGCTTAAACCAGCCATTAAGTTTATAGTGGCGGTTAGTGGCTAAATTAACATGCCAGTCACTACTGACATCCGCTGAGGTTTGCTTGACTTTAGCGACAATCGCGCCTTTTTCACAGCTAAGATCAGCAAAAACAGGCCCAGGTTTAATCGTCCCCATTGGCGTTTCTGCTGCACCTTGTACCCAAGCTAATGTCGCATTCAACGTTTTACAATAAGGGGCAGCATAATGATAATTTCTAACCGTCAGTTCTAAATTACCATCAATAGATACCGGAACAGGAAGCGGCGCTTGTGATACGGCTTGCGCCGCAGGCATAGATAACAACAGTTTTTCAGCAAATGGACCAGACAAGCTGTAACCCACTAAACCTTGCCCTTTTAGTTGCCATTCACTGCCTTTGCCAAAGCGGACATTAAACGCCAATTCACCTTTCAACAATCGACCAAGTTGCATATCCCATTGCAGCTGACCAAAAGGTTGATTTTGCCAACGCACATTGGTCGCCGATCCTTGCCATGGTGTACCTGAGATCCCTTCTAGATCGAGACCTTGTATTTTAGGCGCATACTGCCACAACCAACTCGCTGGAATATGAGTGACTAGACTTGCTATAAATACCGCACCAAAACTGGCACCAACTGCTAATTTAAATTTCACACTTATCCTCGCCCTAACTGCAAACGGTTTACTTCAACCATACCGTTTTTATCGGTTTTTGAGAGATCAATAAACTGCGTGTTAATGCCAAAACTCTGCTGCAAATACACTAACCAATTAACGAGCGTATCAAACGGTAATGGTTGCACCCACACTTGTAGCGCATCATTACGTGGCTGCATTCGAATCAAATCAATTTTAAATCGAGTCGTGGTTTCATTAATAACTTGGTTAAGTCCTTCATCACTAACATTTACCGTTCCACCAGCACGTTTAAGTGCCGTAATTTGATTGGCTTTATGCTCAACCCAATTTAATAACTGTCGCTGTTGATTAATTTTATTTTGAGCATCTATTGCACGTTGATTCAACGGTTGCCACACACCCCAGTAAAGAATCGCAATCATTAGCGCACTGCCAGCCCCAAGCAATAAATGTTGTTCCCGTTGGCTGAGAGCTTTCCACCATGCCTTAATCTCTGCCATTAGGCTTTTCTCCTCAACACCACAGCACCACTGACTAAATTATCTTCTTTGGTTAACTGGCCCTGATCAACTACAAACTGAGTTGCTAATGCACTGCGTAATTGCTCAAAATCTTGAAAACCTGCCGCTGTTGCTTGCAAACGTAATTCGCCTCGAGTTTGATCATATTTAAGGTTTACAATCTTAATCGTTGGCACTTTAGTTAATGCTGGCTTTAATTCGCTTAACCACATTAGCATGCCATTTTGTTCACCATGACCACCTAAACTTTTCAACGCTGCATTCATTTGATTTTTCAAATAACTCTGCGAAGGAATACGTTTAAATTGAGGCAGAACTTGACGAAAAATACGATCACTTTCAGCTCGGTATACATTAGCTTGTTGTTCTAAACGCTGCGTAGTTAGTACTTGCTCACCGACAAGCGCAATTAATACTACCGCTGCGGTGATTGCTACTTTGCGCCATGGTTGTAAATGCTTACGCCATGCCGCTTGTGGCTTATAAGGCCCTGACAGTAAAGTTGCTTTAGAGTCAGCAGCGCCAATAGCTAACAACTGCATCACTAATTCCGGCGTTTGAGGTTGCCAATGACCTGAGGTATTTGCTGGTGCTGGCGTATAGTGATGAATCGTCACTTGCGCCAAACTCTCCGTCGCCGCAACAATCGATTCCACCTCTTCAGCTAACTGTTCAGCTTCAACTTCTGGCGTGATGTCATCACTATCATCGTCGGCGTTATCTGCTGGTGTTTCAATCACTATTGGGGCTTTTTGAGCCGTGATCCATGATCCTAACCAACTTGAATCGGCACATACACCCATTGCTTCTGATTGTCGTATAAGCCACTGCCCATCAATTTCAGCGGCACTATAGCCCTCACTAAACAGTGGCAAACATAAACAATCTGGAATCAGTTTTTTAAGCTCAATGCCACATTCGCTAAATGCAGCTAACCATGCCACTACTTTTTGGTGTTCAATGATTGCAACTGTCGCAATATCATTCTCACGTTTAAGTAATTGCACATGTAAACTATCGACATCTTGAGCCAGCTCTTCTTCAAGCAGATACGGTAATACCGCCGCTAATTGACGGCTACTGCCGATAGGGATCGCTACTTGCGTTAGCAGCATCTCACTGGTTGGTACTAAACCATAAACAGGACGAGTGACAGCATATTCAGTTAATTCACTTAGCTGGTTAATATCAGCCAATTGACCCGAGGCTATCACTTCATTTTGTAGTGGCGACCAGACTAGCCATTGCACCGGCATTCCCGGCCGGCTACTTAGCCTTATCGTCAGAAATTCGCTCACGGATTCCTCCATACTGGCGACGAACGACCGTCACCTTGTTCTTATCATCACGATTAAATAATGCCACGGCTCGCACTCGGGCACGGTCTACTTTTATTTCAGCATCTAACGAAAAATAATGACTGGTAACAGTTAAATATTTTTCCATTGTATTTGTCGTCTTATCTTTTCCTGAATCAGCATCTTGCGTTGGCGGTTGTGGTACTAACTTCATAAAATCAGCCACACTGTCCCACACGGTATGCTTCTTATCACGCTCAATAATGATTTTTTGCGCATCTTGTAATGATAACGATGGCGCAAATAAGGCTGATAACAACACCGCATTTTTTTCAGTAATGGTATTAACATTAATCAACATGTCATCGGTCGGTAACGCACAAATTAAACCTTTAACCTGCTGATAAATTTTATCGGACACCCCATTAATGGCTCTAAATTCACTGCCATCCGCCAACCAATCATTGGCCGTTACATAAGGGGGCTGAAAGCTTTCATAGGTACTATCTTCCGCACCGTACGCTGACTCCACGGTAGTGTTATCATCCACAAACTCCCAACTTGAATCAGCAATCACTTCCGCTTCATAGTCATCAACACCTGATTCTGTGAGAATGTTTTGTAAATAGGTCACTAAAAAAGGCTGCTTACTACTACCTGCGCCGGCTTTAATATTTTTAAAAGCATTCAAATTAAAACAAGTTTGTTTATCCGTTAAATTACCACTAATTACCGCATTACTGTCTAAAGGGTAACTTTGCTCACCCACAGCCCAAGCTTGGGTTAAGTTTACGGTTTTGCTGTCTTTAAGGCTTTGTTTTAATGCTTGTGATGCTAATGCTTCTATTCCTAAGCTGTACCAATAACTTTGTTGATGCTCAACTTGGTTTTGAACGCGATGAAAATTGAGTTGCAACCGCTCCGTCATTTGTACCGCTAATAAACTCATCAAGGCAACAAGCAATAACACCACGATCAGTGCGACCCCACGTTGCTTTATCATCCTTCTTGCTCCTGCTTATTACTCGTCAACGAAGAAGTGGGTAATAAATAAATACGCTCAATCTCACCCAATTTTTTTAAGGTCATGATCACTTTGATACCCGCAGGCAAGCTCTTGGCTTTATCCCATTTCTTGTGCCATTGCTTATCATAATAAAATTCAAACTTTAAATCGGTGACGCCCGTTAATAACACGCGCACCAACGGCTTAGCCCCCGTCACAGTATCAGGGTAACGAAACCATACCCGCTCTAAGTTATCGTCGATAATACGATAACCGACACGCGTAACATCACCACGAGGAAACATTGATTGCGGATTTTGCCAACCACCACGAACAAAAGTGATCCCTTCACTGCTTGAATCTAATAAATACTCACTTGCCTGTAGAATATTATCCGTTGGTTTTTCAGCATCCGATCTAAATTTACGCGCCACAATCTGCCGAAAATCATTATCCATCATGATCATGGTGCGCTGAATGGCTTGTAAGCGTTGATTGTGATCTTTAGATTGTGCATCACTGCGTAATACATTGGTTAACACTTGATTGGCAGATAAGCTCAACATCGCAAATACTGCAATCGCCACCAGAACTTCCAACAACGTAAAACCTTGTTGGTGACGATGATTAATTGCTGACATAGGTCTTTACCGTAATAACTGAATGTTTACGCTGCGAATCGGTAGCCACCGATATTTCAATTTGGCGTAATAGTTTTTGTTGGGTTTTGGTGCTGGTGACCGTCCAATACCACTCTTGATCAGCTAAGCTTGATTTACCCCGTTTTACTGAACTTGGGTACTCGCCACTTAAATGCAGCTGCGCTAATTCATTATCTGCCACCATCGACGCGAGAGTTTTCTGTTCTAAATAACCTAAGCTATTTAAGTTCTGACTTACTGCCCGCACCACACTTAATGCCGCGACAGCAAAAATAGCCAACGCCACTAACACTTCTAATAATGTAAACCCTTGTGAGCGTTTCATTACGATCGTTCCTGCGTTGATAACGCGTGTTCGGAGAGATATTGATCCAATGTTTGCCCTGGGGTTAATAACACTAAATTCCCCACTTCATCCGCAACAACTTGCCAAAACTGATGTTGTTTATCAACTTCAAAACTAACTGTAAATGGGGTGTATTCACCACTCGCCATCACCACAATTTGTGGCGGTAATTGTTTCTGTTCCTGATCAGACTTTTTAAATATGTCGTCATTTTTAAACATTGAATCAGATTTAAAAAGTCGGTCTTTATCTTTCCATGCTCCACCAATAGTCACCGTCGTCGTAATACCCGTCTCAAGTTTGACATTGGTAAAAAATTTAACGCCTTCTAACGGTTGCCAACCATTTTGAGTCAGCTTTAAAAAATGGTATTGGTGGGGTTCAATACGAATACCGTAATCAACCCCATTTAACATTGCATCTTCACCCAAAAGTTGGGCTAAATGATGAAAGCGTAGCGCCTGTTCTTTGACCTCATCACGTTTATTATTGGGTAACGTCGACACCACAGCAACAGCACTGGTGGCTAATAACACCAACACCAACATAATTTCAATTAGAGTAAAACCTGCATTACGTTTCATCATCATTTTTAACTTTATTTGTTGTAGTTCAACATATTCCAGTTGCCGATATCAGTATTAATACCGTCACCGCCTTCTTGACCATCAGCGCCAAGACTGAAGATATCAACCGCACCATGCTCACCCGGTGCTACATATTGATAATCGTAACCCCATGGGTCTTGTGGTAAACGTTTAATATAGCCACCATCACGGTAATTACGCGGTTCTGGTGAAGATGAAGGTTTGGTTACTAATGCTTATAGCCCTTGATCAGTAGTTGGGAACACACTGTTATCAAGCTTGTACATTTCCAATGATTGCTCTAACGAACTAATATCGGTTACGGCTTTTTGTTGATCCGCTTTTTCTTTATTACCTAATAGGTTTGGCACCACTAAACTTGCCAACACCCCGAGAATTACAATAACGACCATTACTTCTAACAGCGTAAAACCACGTTGTTTTTGTTGCATTATTTACCCTCCAAAAGAAAATCTACATTCCGACCATGTTATTTAATTCAATAATCGGCATTAAGGTTGCGATCACGATAAACATTACCACCCCCGCCATAGCTACAATCAATAACGGTTCAAACACCCCTAACGCCATATTGACTAAAGACTCAAAATCGCGATCTTGGTTATCCGCTGCACGGGTGAGCATTTGTTCAAGCTCACCGCTGCGTTCACCACTGGCGATCATGTGTAGCATCATCGGTGGAAACAGCGCTGTTTTTTCTAAAGAAATACGTAAACTTGAGCCTTCACGCACTCTATCTGCGGCTTCAAGGATCTTCTTATTAACGTAAGTATTAGTCATGACATCAGACGCGACTTTCATACCATCTAACAGTGGTATTGCACTGGAAGTACAAATAGACAATGTCCGTGCAAAACGCGAGGTGTTTAACCCTCTTGCGACTTTACCTATTACAGGTAATCGTAAAATAGTTCGATCCCATTTCATTCGAAAGACGGGCTTTTTAAGGGCGCTTTTAATGAAAGCAATGAATGCCACAATAACAATCACTACCAGCAATCCCCAATGTTGAACAAAATTACTGGCAGCCAATAACACTTCAGTAATTGCTGGCAAACCTTGTTTCATTTGCACAAATTGATCGACAATTTTTGGTACAACCGTCGCCAACAAGAATGCCACCACCGATACCGCAACCAACGTTAGCATTAACGGATAAATCATCGCTTGCTGTAACTTACTGCGCATCTGCTGGCGGTTTTCACTGTAATCAGCCAAGCGATTTAATATCGTATCTAAATGCCCTGATTTCTCACCCGCAGCGACCATGGCGCGAAACAATTGATCAAACACATGTGGGTATTCCGCCATACTGTCAGCCAAGGTATAGCCCTCAAGCACTCGTGAGCGCACCGCGAGTAAAATATTTTTCAAACGCGGCTTTTCATTTTGTTCCGCTACCGCCTTGATGCACTCTTCCAGAGGCATCGAAGCTTGCACCAAAGTGGCTAACTGACGGGTAATAAGCGCTAACTCATTGGTACTAATACCCCGTCGAAATGTGAATTTACTCGGTGCTGCCGCGGTTTTTTTACCTTGGCCTGAGGTTTGGTTAACCTCTATCGGCACTAACCCTTTTTCGCGCAACTGCTGTCGAACCTGACGCGAAGTATCACCTTCTAGCACACCTTTTTTGTGGCGGCCTTTGGCATCTAACGCTTTATATTCAAATGCTGCCATTAGCTTTCCTTAGTCACGCGCATCACTTCTTCAAGGGTGGTGATCCCTTGGCGCACTTTATCTAAGCCGTCATCACGAATACTTGGTGTTGTTTGGCGGACATATTTTTCAAGGGCTAGTTCACCCGCTTCCGCATGAATCAACTCTTGTATACGTTCATCTACCTGTAAAAGCTCGTGAATACCCGTACGACCGCGATAGCCTTTAAAATTACATTTATCACACCCGCAAGGACGATACAGAGTCAGGCTATCTGTTGCAGTTAACTTAAACAGTTTCTTCTGTTCGGTATCTGCATCATAAGGTTGGCGACATTCAGCACATAAGGTACGTACTAAACGTTGCGCCAATACACCCAGCAATGATGATGACACCAAGAAAGGTTCGATTCCCATATCTCGCAAACGGGTGATCGCACCAACAGCGGTATTAGTATGGAGGGTTGATAACACCATATGACCTGTTAATGACGCTTGAACTGCAATCGCGGCGGTTTCTAAATCACGAATCTCACCAATCATTACCACATCAGGATCTTGACGTAGAATGGCTCGCAAACCACGTGCAAAGGTCATATCAACTTTACTGTTTACTTGAGTTTGGCCGATACCATCGATATCAAATTCAATCGGATCTTCAACAGTTAAAATATTACGTTCAACACTATTTAGCTCTTGTAAGCCAGCATACAACGTGGTTGATTTACCTGAACCCGTAGGGCCCGTTACCAGAATAATCCCATGAGGACGATCAATGATCTTGCGGAATAACTGATGGTTAGTCGCTGTCATACCTAAACTGTGTAAATCAAGGCGAGTGGCATTTTTATCTAATAAACGCAGAACCACCCGTTCGCCATGTGATGATGGCATAGTTGAAACCCGCACATCTACCGCACGGCCACCGATACGTAATGAAATACGGCCATCTTGTGGGATCCGTTTTTCAGCAATATCCAACTTCGCCATTACTTTAATCCGCGACACTAACAACGGCGCTAACTTACGGCTGGGTTGTAATACTTCACGCAACATACCGTCGACACGAAAACGAATCGATAATATTTTCTCAAAGGTTTCGATATGAATATCAGACGCCCCTTCTTTGATCGCTTCTGCAAGCATCGCATTGATCAATTTAATGATTGGCGCATCATCTTCCGACTCAAGCAAATCTTCCGTTTCAGGCAGATCTTCCGCTAACGAAAAAAAGTCATCGCTGTCAGAACCTAAGTCTTCCATTAACTGGCGCGCTTCTGACGAATCACGTTGATAAGCATCAGTCAGCTTTTGCTCAAATTGC
The DNA here is from genome assembly GCF_021236965.1 of Photobacterium carnosum. NCBI lineage: Bacteria > Pseudomonadati > Pseudomonadota > Gammaproteobacteria > Vibrionales > Vibrionaceae > Photobacterium > Photobacterium carnosum. The sequence continues at coordinate 16,803 of NZ_WMDN01000016.1, forward strand.
GACTCTGATAGCGCAACTGGGTAAAAGCCCTCACCAACAACCCGCCGTACTTCTGCTAACACGATTGCTGATAATTGACCGCAATAGTACAACTGCCATCCTTGTTGATTGGCTTCAATCACCACATGATGGCGCTTAGCAAAAGAAAACGGCAATCGGAATAAGACTGCGGTTTCTAACGCCAAAGACGCATCTGCCATTAGTGTTTCTCCAACTGCGATACAAATGCACGTACTTCTGCTGGTAGCGCCATATCATCACCATATTTTGGAATAACAGGCATTTCAACATCCATTAAACGCATGCCTTTATCTGCTTGGTACAACTGTTGAGCACGAATATAGTTATATTTACGCTGTGTCATACCATCGGCACTCATTCCATCACGTAAAATCGTTGGACGAATGAAGATCATCAAGTTCGTTTTTTCAGTTTGGTTATTGGTCGAACGGAATAGCGCTCCCAATACTGGAATATCACCTAAGATCGGCACTTTTTGCTCAGACTCAAGGGTTTTCTCTTGCATCAAACCACCAAGTGCAATCATGTTACCGTCTTTAACTATCACTGACGTCGTTAGCTCTCGCTTATCAAACCGAATATCAACCGCGCCATTAGCATCAGCAACTTGCGAGACGACTTGCTCGATCTTCATTTGTACTGAGTCACCTTCGTTAATTTGTGGCGTGACTTTTAGTTGAATACCGACATCTTTACGTTCAACGGTAGTAAACGGGTTATCGTTATTTGAACCCGTTTGCGAGCCAGTAGTAACAGGGACTTCTTGACCAACAGACAAGTTAGCTTCTTGATTATCAAGCACGGTAATATTCGGAGTTGAAAGCACGTTAACATTACGGTTCGATTGCACCGCCGTCACCAATGCTGTCCAATCCCCTAACGCAATTGCAGCCGCTGCGCCTTTAACACCACCAAGGAAGGTAGCCATTGGTGCTAAATCACCACTTTCAGTCGTTTGATACGTATAAGGTTTGCCGTCAGAATCGTAACGCGTTTCCGTTGTGGTGGTATCTTTACCTGCTTCTTGTGCAGATAATAATCCACCAATCGGTGCACTACTGTTACCAAACTGAACCACACCGCCATCTTCAGAACCCCACTGAACACCAAAGTCGACCCCTTCGCCTTCTTGAACTTCAACAATCATTGCTTCAATGTGAACTTGCGCACGACGAATATCGAGCTGAGCAATAATCGATTCTAAGCGTTTCATTACATCAGCAGGTGCTGAGATAATTAATGAGTTTGTTGGTGCATGCGCGGAGATCATGACATCGTCTTTAGTTGCGCTCTGACCTTGACCTGAATTGCCTTTGGTCGAGGCTTGAACATTTTCAGAGACCCCTTTTAGGACATCGACTAAATCTTCTGCTTTGGCATATTTAAGATAAAATACACGGCTATTACCACTAACAGCCATCTCTTTATCCAAACGATGAATCAGGTTTTTTAAGCGCTCACGGACTTTAGGATCGCCAGAAATTAATACAGCGTTAGTGCGTTCATCGGCAACCGCTTTAGGAATAAGAAAGCCTGGGGTTGATGATGCTTCAGCACTTTTATTCAATGAATCAATAATACGTACCATTTCTGATGCCGACGCATTATTAAGCGACACCACGGTCACATCTTTATTTCCTGCGCGGTCAACACGTTCAATGATTTCTGCTAATCGGTTTACTACCGCAGCACGGCCGGTGATCATAATGATATTGGCGGGATCATAATGAACAACATTACCTGCACCTGCGTTATCATTAAGCTGGCGTAATAAGGGTGATAACTCACGCACTGAAACATTTTTAACAGCAATGACGCGAGTAACAACCGCATCACCAGGAATGTTTTTGTCATTAGCATCAACTACAGGAATCGCCGCTGTTTTGGCATCTTTGTCACGAATAACTTTCATGATGCCATCTTCCATCGTCACAACAGCATAACCATAGACATCAAGCACATTCAGGAAGAAACGGTAATATTGCTCTTCGTTCAATAAATCATAACTACGCACATTCACTTGCCCGCGCACAGCAGGATCGATAATGATCGTTTTATGTAGCGTGCGACCGACAATATTAATGAACTCTTGAATATCAGTCCCTTTAAAGTTGGCACTTAATTCATCAGCCATTGCTTGACTACAGAACAAGCTACTGGCTAACAATAGGGCACTTTTACCCATCCATTTTTTCACAAAAAACTCCTGCTTTATTGCATATTCATTTCAAGCTAAGCACTAAGGTGTTATTGCAGCTCAATGTGGATATCATGTAACTGACCGTTACGCTCAACCGTCAGTGTAAAATCAGTGGCTGAAGACAACTCACCCCAAAGTTTGGCCATAATTGCAGGATTGGTAAGGCTATTACCATTAATACTCACTGCAAGATCATTGGCTTTAAGACCAACCTGATCAAATAAAATTCTATTTTTACCCGGATTGACACGATAGCCTTCAATTTGGCCATCTTTTTTTACCTGAGATAAACGGATATAGCTAAATAAGGTTTGTGGCTCTGATAAAATTTCTTGTTTAATTTTGGCAAGTTCAGCCGTATTACTATTAGTTTGAACAGTATTACGTTGAGATTCAGCCGCCGTTACTGATGGTTTAGTAAATTTTAAGCCTTCAAGCATTAAGGTTTCATCACGACCATTATTACGAATAATAACCCGATCGTTATACACCGCGATTAAGGTGGCACGGGTATTATCAATAACTTCGTTAATACCGTAAGTATTTTGTTTACCGTTATTAGTCACCACAGCTAATGCTTTTGATGGCGTTGAATTAGCCACCACACCCACTAACGTTAATCGTAATTGAGTTTGCGGTGCGTCTTGTTTAACGGGCTTAGTCAAAATAGGGGCAGAATTTTCCTGATAACGACCAAATAAATTCAGGCTTAATAATTCATTAACGGGTAATTGTTGCTGAGAGGTATTCACGGTTACTGCAAGAGGTTGCCAGCGAGCAACAGCAGGGGTGGGTTCAACAATAGACCACACTAAACGTCCCACAACCCAAGCTAATATCACCACAAAAAAACAAGTCAAAATACGTGTAACTGATTGTAATGATAACGGACATTTGGTTGCTGCAATAGCAAACCACTTTGAAGCAAGCATAGTGAAATCCATTGTTAAAATACCAAGAACCATTAAACAAATAAGTGCACTGCAATCGTACATAGAAATTAAACTGACTATGATCGCCTGTTCATCACTGAAATACTATTTAATAATCCACACAAAACACCATAGTATCTAAGAATTTAATGATTTTTTGTAATAAATTATGACACTGTGATTGAAATCCTCGGCTAATATCACCATTTATAATAAATAGTCACATTACTGATGTTATTCGTAAAATGTGATAATTTATCGTTTCAGCAAATAAAGGCACCGTGATGGGTCAAAACACCTCGAATATTAAACAGGTTCGTCTTGATAAATGGTTATGGGCTGCCCGCTTTTACAAAACACGTTCAATTGCTCGCGCGATGATTGACGGCGGTAAAGTGCAGTACAATGGTCAACGGTCAAAACCAAGTAAAATTATTGAGCTTGGCGCAACGGTTAAATTACGGCAGAGTAACGATGAGAAAATAATCATCATTGAACAAGTTTCTGACTGCCGCCGTGGCGCACCAGAAGCACAACTGCTCTATCGAGAAACGGCTGAAAGTATTACAGCCCGCGAACAGACAGCAAAAATGCGCAAACTCAATGCTTATGACAATCCAAGTCCAGAAAAACGACCGGATAAAAAGCAACGCCGCGACATTATGCGATTCAAAAATATTAACGCATCTGAATAAATAACTCAGTGCTAACCTAGTAAATTATAATTTCAACAGTGAGTGCTTTATTGCAACGGTTTAACCCGCCTTGGTTGCGGCGTTGACCATAAAGTAATTACAGTCCATTTTATCCCTTTACTGGGTTGGCTCTATAGCTGGAGAATACATACTCATGACAAACGATAGTTTAAACCGTTACCTTTTTGACGGCGCAGCAGTTCGCGGTGAATTAGTACAGGTAGGTCAAACTTACCAACAAATTATTGCGGATAAAAACTACCCAGCACCAGTAGTAACATTACTAGGTGAATTATTAGTAGCAACCAGCCTATTAACTGCAACCTTAAAATTTGAAGGTTCTATTACTGTTCAAGTCCAAGGTGATGGTCCGGTAAGCTTAGCGGTTATCAATGGCGATCATAACCAACAATTACGTGGTGTTGCACGTTGGAACGGTGATATCGAAGCCGGTAGCATTCATGACTTAATGGGCAAAGGTCACATGGTGATCACCATTACGCCAATCAAAGGTGAGCGCTACCAAGGTGTTGTTGGTCTTGATGGCGATACATTGGCTGAATGTCTTGAAAGTTATTTTAAAAATTCAGAGCAATTAAAAACCCGCATCTGGTTACGTACTGGTGAAATTGACGGCCAAGTAAAAGCTGCAGGAATGTTATTACAAATCATGCCTGATGGTACAGGTACGGAAGGCGATTTTGAGCATTTAGAAGCGCTAACTGAAACCGTTAAAGATGAAGAGCTATTTACGCTAGAAGCACAAGATGTGCTGTATCGTCTTTACCACCAAGAACAAGTACAGTTATTTGAAGCACAACCTGTTAGTTTTGAATGTGGTTGTTCTCGTGAGCGTAGTGCAGCTGCCATCATGAGTGTTCAACCTCAAGAAATTGATAATATGATTGCTGAAGATGGCAAAGTATCACTGCATTGTGATTACTGTGGTACTAGTTACGATTTTGATAGTATTGACGTTGCAGCGCTACGTGACAATAATGCGAATCCTGCTGATAGCGATCAAATTCACTAACATCTATTCCACTCTTTTTAAAACCGGCAAATTAATGTCGGTTTTTTTTTGCTTAATTTTCACGTTTTATATCATTCACCATCGCCACAACGTATATGCGTTTATATTTCAACTTTAATTGTGTGTTTTTTGCAACCTGACCGAGTAAATATCGACCACTATCACAACAAATAAAAATTAACATTTACGCAAAATAAAACCACTCGCGATTTCGATATTTTTACCTAAAATTAACATACTGATGGTTGGTTTTTTGATGACCGTCCCTGATTTAGCAATTTAGGGTTGTTAGCATGATTGGTAGTTATACAACATCTTACCCTAGGAGCACCAATGATCACTACACGTGTCGATAATAAGGTTGCAAACAACATGGATTTATCCCAATACGGTATTACCAATGTTACAGATGTTATTCGTAACCCATCTTACGAAGTTCTTTTTAATGAAGAAACTAAACCAGAACTTGAGGGTTACGAGCGCGGTATAGTTACTGAGCTAGGTGCCGTATCTGTTGATACCGGTATTTTTACGGGTCGTTCACCACAAGATAAATTTATTGTGCGTGACAACACTACCAAAGATACGTTGTGGTGGTCAGATCAAGGTAAGAATGACAATAAAGCCCTAACACAAACAGCATGGTTAGAGCTTAAAGAATTAGTCACTAACCAGCTATCAAACAAACGTCTTTTTATTGTTGATGGTTATTGTGGTGCTAACCCTGATACACGTCTTTGTATTCGTGTCATCACTGAAGTTGCATGGCAAGCGCATTTTGTGAAAAACATGTTCATTCGCCCAACAGAAGCAGAGCTTGAAAATTTTGAACCTGATTTTGTGATCATGAATGGTTCAAAGTGCACTAACCCTAAGTGGCAAGAGCACGGCATGAATTCTGAAAATTTCACTGTTTTCAATCTTAGCGAAAAAATGCAACTTATTGGTGGTACATGGTACGGCGGTGAAATGAAGAAAGGTATGTTCGCAATGATGAACTACTTCTTACCACTGCAAGGCATTGCATCAATGCACTGTTCAGCCAATATGAGTAAAGACGGAGATGTTGCAGTATTCTTTGGCCTTTCTGGTACAGGTAAAACAACTTTATCAACCGATCCTAAGCGCGCATTAATTGGTGATGATGAGCACGGTTGGGATGACAATGGCGTGTTTAACTTTGAAGGTGGTTGCTATGCAAAAACCATCAACCTATCAAAAGAAGCTGAACCTGATATCTACAATGCTATTCGTCGTGATGCACTATTAGAAAACGTGACAGTACGCAGTAATGGTGCCATTGATTTTGATGATAATTCAAAAACTGAAAACACCCGTGTTTCTTACCCTATTTATCATATCGAAAACATTGTTAAGCCAGTATCCAAAGGCGGCCATGCCAATAAAGTGATCTTCTTATCAGCAGATGCTTTTGGCGTATTACCGCCAGTTTCAAAATTAACCCCAGAGCAAACAAAGTACCATTTCCTTTCTGGCTTTACGGCTAAGTTAGCCGGTACTGAGCGTGGTATTACTGAACCGACACCAACGTTCTCAGCCTGTTTTGGTAATGCATTCTTAACCTTACACCCAACTCAATATGCAGAAGTGTTAGTTAAGCGTATGGAAGCCGCAGGCGCTGAAGCTTACTTGGTAAACACAGGTTGGAACGGCACAGGTAAGCGTATTTCAATTCAAGATACACGTGCAATCATTGATGCAATCCTTGATGGTTCAATTGATAAAGCAAATACCAAACAAATTCCAATCTTTAATCTAACGGTTCCAACATCATTAGCTGGTGTTGATCCAACAATTCTTGATCCACGTGACACTTACACTGATCCACTACAGTGGCAAAGCAAGGCTGAAGATTTGGCTCATCGCTTTATTACTAACTTTGATAAGTACACTGATACTCAAGAAGGCCAGCAGTTAGTCACTGCAGGTCCACAACTCGGTTAATTTAACGCCTCATTGAATTATCCGTTAACAGCCTCTTTAATTAGGGGCTGTTTTTATTTTATATCAAGATTCCCCAATTAACGCACTAACCAAAAACCTTGCTAAAAATATGTTTTTATCTCACCCTCAATAAGCCATTATATTGATATTACGCTTTCAGCTTACGAGGAAATATTATGCGATTCTTTAGCAAGTCACTGCTCATTCTTGCCTTAATCGTCGTGATTAGCCTGGCAACGCTGATAGGGTTATTACATACACGTTATAATGAGCCTGTAATTAATTTTATTCTCGCCCAAGTATCGCCTTACCAAGTGTTTGCAAAAAAAATTGATTACGATATTCGAACACCTTATCAAATCAAATTCGAACATGCTGAAATCACACAACACCAACAAGTAATCGTTCGCGCTGACAGCATTCAATTATGGTTATCAAAGTCAAGCTTAGCCACCCGAAAACTCATCTTTGACGGCGTTCAAATTAATAATATTACGCCCACTAAGATGCCATTATTTAGCCAATTACCATCCTTAACTATTAAGCGATTAGTGCTCAATAATACCAATATTCATACGCCACAACTTGTGATTAAACACGGCATAATCCAAATGGATAATTGGCAAACACCAACAGACAATACACCATGGTGGCAAAGTTTTAATGGTAGCTTACAAATGAGTGCCACCAGCATTAAATGGCATCAACTACAATTACAACAACTGCTGATCAATGCTGATAAGCAAGCTCAACAATGGCAATTTAGTGGTATTTCTGCCAACTGGCACCACGCAACAATCACCGCCCAAGCACAGCTTAATAATAACAATTTAACTATCGATCAACTCACCGTCAGTCAATTCCAATTACAAGATCAACAGCTATTCAATACCTGGCGGCAGCAATTTACACAACGTATCGCCCCTTTAAAATCCATTATATTAAAACGCTTAGATGTGGTTAATAGCAGTATTGAATTACCACAATGGAGTGCTGATGGGATTAATTTATCATTAGAGAATTGGCAGTGGCCGCAAAACTATTGGCAGCAACAAAACAGTCACTTATCATTCAGTGCCAGCCACGCAAAATGGCATCAAATCAATCTAGAACAACCTCAAGCAGAACTACAATTTATACCTCAACAAATTATTAATCATGGTATGTCTGCACATATTATGGATGGAATTGTTCGCGTTGATGGTTGGATGGATCCACAACAATTATTTATCAATGATTTAAAAGCCAGCGGTATTAAATTATTTTTAAATAAACATTGGCAACAAACGTGGCAACAATGGCAACAGCAATACGCCGATGTGGTAGTCAAAAAACTCAAGATTAATAACAGCCAAATCACAGCATCAACCTCAGCAGTACCGTTTCAACTGACAGGGATTGATATTGATGCGCAAGATGCTGTACTTAAACAAAATAATCAATGGGGATTATGGCAAGGTAATATTGAAGCCAATTTGGGTTTTGGCAGTATCAATCAAATTGTGATGAACCAAGCCATCGCGACCATGCACAGTAATGCGGGTCAATGGCAACTGGATAAGTTAGTCCTGCCATTTAAGGATGGTATGTTAAAAGCGCGCGCGCGGATTTCACTTGAGAATCCACTTCGTCCATGGCAATTAACCATCATGGGCGACACCATGCCAGCACAAATACTATACCGCTGGTTAGCATTGCCACTTCCACTTGCGGGAGCAATGGACACCCAAATAAAACTCAACGGTCATGCCAGCAACTGGGCAGATTTTAATACTCATTTAACAGGCAGTGCTAATATTGCATTCCGCCAATTAGCCTTAACAAACATCACTCCCCAGCAATTATTGAACCAATGGCAACAACCGCATTTTTCAGCAACAACCCTACCCGCCACATTAGAGACAACAGCATCATTACCACTAACGACCTCCCCGCTGACACTAACAGCACAAGATGGCATTATTCAATTACCACCATCGACCATCACTGGCAATAATTTTGGTCTAAACATAGAAGGTCAATGGAATCTCGCTGATTCTAACCAACAACAATGTAAACTTACGCTCACAACTGACTGTCAAAATCTAACCCGTCAATGGTCTCAAGGCGTCTCAGTAACAACGGTTGACTCATCATGTACGGGTAACACTAAATAGGTCCCCGTAAACGTTGATGAAACCGTTTTACCGCATTGAACATTAACATCAACAGTGATCATCCCTTTTCGCTGTTGAGTAATACGATCAAAATCGCCCCGTAAATTTTCAAGAGTGGTGACGGCTATTGGGCGCTCAGTAACAGGGGCAGAATAACGAATGTGGCTATCAACTAAAATAATATTACCTTGTAAGCCGCGTTCTTTAAGTAACAGCCAAATAAAGCCCCAACCCGCCAAAGTTGCCATGGTAAAAATACTACCAGCAAACATAAATTCATTCGGATTAAGGTTAGCATTAAACAACGCACTGACTTCAAATCGATAGCCTGTGTATTGATTAATCTTGATCCCCATTTTATCACTGATCGGAATTTGGCTTTGCCATAACGTTTGTAATTCCTGACACCATTGCGGCTGACGAGCAACATCAGTTAACGGCGGTAATTGTTTAACCATTTGTTGATGCCGCATTGGACCATGCTCATCGCTTAGCTCACCTCGGCTCTCAAAATCATTTTTAATATAAAATGGAATCGCCGCTTCACGGGCATTACAAACTAAACGTTTCGCACCGTCATAACGAGCTAATGACTCAAGTGCCATTAAAATCATGCCACCTAAACCATGATGCTGCACCGCAGCATCAACCGCCATATAACGCACTTGACCTTCATTATCAGGGGTCACATACAAACGCCCAATTGCCACTACGTTATCATGGCTATCGACTAACATTCGATGGGCACTGACATCATCATAAGCATCTCGCTCTGATCCCAGCGGCATTTGCCATGGTTGACGTAGCATTCGCCACCGAAAATGATAATAACGTGCAAACTGCTGTTCTGTCTGCGGAGTGACTAATCGAAACATGCATTCCCTCTCTTCTCTTAATCGTCTATAGCTATTACATGCTCAAGGCAACAATCCCAATTAGACCTGCAACCAAAATGTCACCGGACCATCATTAACCAATGCGACCTTCATGTCGGCACCAAACACGCCAGTTTCGGTTGTGATCGGCTGTGCCTTACATTGTTCGACAAAATATTGGTACAAGCGTTCAGCTTCAATCGGCGCAGCCCCAGTTGAAAATCCCGGACGCATGCCTTTTTTAGTATCCGCAGCTAACGTAAATTGTGATACCACCAGTACACTACCTTGTGCCTGTTGGACATTCAGATTCATTTTATCGTCAGCATCACTGAATATTCGATAGCCCAATACTTTATCTCGTAGCTTTCGTGCTTTAGCTTCATCATCGCCTTTTTCAACCCCTAATAATACCAACAAGCCATTGCCAATCGCCCCAGTTACTTTACCGTCGACGGTAACACTTGCTTCACTTACTCGCTGAATTAGCGCAATCATTGCTGTTCCTTATTCGTCATTAAATCATGGTCACGGTTCGTCACCATTGTTGTTATTTGTGATCGATATTGATTCACGTCCCAAAAACCACGCTCTCCTAAACTGGCGGTGATTTCAGCTCCCAGCAATACGATACACCAACATAAATATACCCATACAAACAAAATAGGGATCACTGACAATGCACCATAAATCATTTGATAGGAATGGAAATGGGCTAAGTAAATCACAAAGCCTTTTTTGCTCAATTCAAATAATATACTGCTACATAAAGCACCCAAAAGCGCATGTTTAAACAGTACCTTGCAATTAGGGACCAAAGCATAGAGTAATAAAAAGGCCAAACCAGACATCATTGAAGGTAACCATTGCAATGATTGTTGAACTACACCGTGTAATATTTGATGTTCAAATAATACCAATGAGCCTAGATATGAACTCAATGCAAGACTTGAACCCAAAAGGATAGGGCCTAAAGTAAGAATCATCCAATACACAGCTAATGAAATTATCCAACGCCGTTTTTGCTTTACTCGCCAAATATAATTTAATGATTTATCAATTGAAGAAATAAGCATCATAGCAACCACAAATAATGCACCAATACCGACCACCGTCATTTTGCCAGCATTAGCAACAAACTCATTTAAGTACGTGGTTACCACCGCTCCAGCTGCTGGCACAAAATGTGTAATAACAAATTGTTGAACTTGAGTGCCAACTCCCGCAAAAGCAGGTACTACCGACAACGCAGAAACAATAACCGCTAATAACGGTACTAATGATAATAAAGTCACATAGGCCATTGAGCCTGCGGTTACGGTTAAGCGGTCATGGTTTATACGCTGGATTAAATAACCAAAATATTCCATTATTCGCAGTAACCGTAGCCACAATACAAATTTCACAGGTTGTTCTTTGTCGGCCATAATAGTGTGTTCTACCTATCTGTTATGGAATATAGCCATACTACCGTTACGTGTTGCCATTGATCTTTCTCTATCAATATCGTTACTTTAACCCGCAACAGCAATATCATTATTTGTTATTTTGCATGTCTCACCAAGGAGCAAAACATGCCGTATTTTATTGCACTTTTTCTAAGTGTTAGTTTACTTTCAGGTTGTCAAACCGCCTACTATTCAGCCATGGAAAAAGTAGGGGTCTATAAACGCGATATTATGGTTGATCGGGTTGAAGACGCCAATCAAGCCCAACAAGATGCCCAAAAACAATTTACTAGCGCCCTTGAAGGATTAAAAGCACTCAATCAATTTAATGGCGGGAAGCTTGAGTCAGCTTATCAGGACATTGACAGCCAATATCAAAACAGCGAAGCCGCAGTCAAAAATGTAAATGATCGTATTGCAGCAATTGAAGATGTCGCGAATGCAATGTTTGATGAATGGCAACAAGAACTGTCATTGTATAAAAGTGCCACTCTTAAACGGGACAGCCAACGTAAATTACAAACTACAAAAGCATCGTACAATAAGATGCTAACAGCCATGAAACGCGCAGAGAAGAAGATGGAGCCCGTTTTAGATACTTTACGTGATAACACCCTTTATCTGAAGCATAACCTTAATGCCGCTGCTATTGGCTCACTTCAGGGGCAATTTAATTCATTACAAACTGAAATCTCTGGTGCTATTCGAGATATGAACCATGCGATTGCTGAATCAAATCGCTTTATTGGTCATTTGAAAAAGTAATCAGCGCTTATTTGGTATATATAAAAAAAGAGCTAACAGTGTTAGCTCTTTTTTTGTCTCAGGAATATTTTCACACTCCAGATACAACAATCCCCCGCTTGTTGCCAAACGAGGGATTGTATTAGTAAACTTCAGCTAGGGGTAATTACTTACCGCCACGACCTGAACGTTTACGATCGTTTTCAGTAAGAAGTTTCTTACGGATACGAATGCTTTCTGGAGTTACTTCTACTAGCTCATCATCATCGATGAATTCTAGAGCTTGCTCAAGCGTGTACTTAACCGCAGGAGAAAGTGTTTGTGCTTCATCAGTACCAGATGCACGAACGTTTGTTAGCTGCTTACCACGTAGACAGTTGATAGTTAGATCGTTTGCACGGTTGTGCATACCAATGATCTGACCTTCATATACTTCATCACCGTGTTCTGCGAACAGACGGCCACGCTCTTGTAGGTTAAATAGTGAGTAAGTTACTGCTTTACCCATACCATTAGAGATCAATACGCCGTTAGCACGTTGACCAATAATACCGCCCTTGTGAGGACCGTAGTGATCAAACGTATGGTAGATAAGACCAGAACCAGACGTCATTGTTAGGAATTCTGTTTGGAAACCGATAAGACCACGAGAAGGCATCATAAAGTCCATGCGAACACGGCCCTTACCATCTGGTGCCATATCTTTTAGCTCACCCTTACGGATACCGATTTTTTCCATCACACTACCTTGATGCTCTTCAACCACATCGATAGTTACGATTTCAAACGGTTCCATTAGCTTACCATCTTCTTCTTTGATGATAACTTCTGGACGAGATACTGCTAGCTCGAAACCTTCACGACGCATGTTTTCAATCAGGATAGATAGGTGAAGTTCACCACGGCCTGAAACACGGAAACGGTCTGGACTTTCAGTTTCTTCAACGCGCAATGCTACGTTGTGTACTAATTCTTTCTGTAGACGCTCAAGGATGTTACGTGAAGTAACAAACTTACCTTCTTTACCAGCAAACGGAGAAGTGTTTACTTGGAAAGTCATGGTTACAGTTGGTTCATCAACAGACAATGGAACCAATGCTTCAACAGTGTTTACGTCACAAATCGTATCAGAAATCTTCAGCTCACCAAGACCTGTGATTGCAACGATATCGCCAGCTTTACCTTCACTAATTTCGTGACGTTCAAGACCTAGGTAACCAAGAACTGTACCTACTTTAGCGTTACGCTTAACACCGTTAGCACCAATGATAGTAACTTGTTGGTTTGGAGTAACAGTACCACGAGTGATACGAGCAACACCGATAACACCAACGTAAGAGCTGTAATCTAACTGAGAGATTTGCATCTGTAGTGGGCCATCAACGTCAACAAATGGTGCAGCAACGTTATCAACAACAGCTTGGAACAATGGTTCCATGTTCTCGCCAACTTCGCCTTCAGTCATTGTTGCCCAACCATTTAACGCTGATGCGTAAACAGTTGTGAAATCTAGTTGTTCGTCAGTTGCGCCAAGGTTGTCGAATAGGTCAAAGATTTGATCCATAACCCACTCAGGACGTGCACCTGGACGGTCAATCTTGTTGATTACAACGATTGGCTTAAGACCGTATGCAAACGCTTTTTGCGTTACGAAACGAGTTTGAGGCATTGGGCCGTCAACTGCGTCAACGATAAGCAATACAGAGTCAACCATAGACATGATACGCTCAACTTCACCACCGAAGTCTGCGTGTCCAGGGGTGTCTACGATATTGATGCGGTAGTCATTCCAGTTAATTGCTGTGTTCTTAGCAAGAATGGTAATGCCACGCTCTTTTTCGATATCATTAGAATCCATAACACGTTCTTCGGCTTCGCCGCGACCCTCTAACGTGCCAGATTGCTGTAGGAGTTTATCAACCAGGGTAGTTTTACCGTGGTCAACGTGAGCAATAATTGCGATATTTCTTAAGTTATCGATCGATTGATTAGACATTAGTTTCAGATTCACTCAGAACATGCAGCGTCTTAATAGAGGCTACTTGATTAAAAAAACGGCTCATAATTTAACAGATTTTACGCTAAAACCCACGAAATATGTGATTTATATCACCAGCTTTTTTATGATTCCGCTCTAGAGCCGCATTTTTACTCACTTTTTTGGCTATTTTTATTTTTTTTATACGCTTTATTCGTACGATAAATAAGTAATAATTCACCCAAAAGCATAATCAATGTCCTTTTTTACAACGTTTAGACAGCGCTCAATTAACAATAAAACCCAAAATTATCTACCTCACAGATTGACAATATTTAGCCTCATCACCATAGTAGTACGACTATTGAATGGATGAATGAATAAAGAGATATTGCACCTCTTTCAATACATTCTACCGCTGCACTAAATTGGTGCAGCGCTTCACCATAATAGTGCAAATAAGGATAGGGAAAAGTTCTCTAAATGCTATAAACACGCATTTTTAGGGGCTTTTAAAAGTTGGCATGGTTTTCGCTTTAATACTTTTAGATTTGCTCACCACAGTATGAGCACAAAGTTTGCGGCCATCGCCCAAAAAACACCGGAGGTTACTCAAGATGTCAGTTGAAAACGTACTAGCGCTGATCCAGGAAAATGAAGTTAAGTTTATTGACCTACGTTTTACCGATACCAAAGGTAAAGAGCAGCACATTTCTATTCCATCTCACCAAATCGATGCTGATTTTTTTGAAGACGGTAAAATGTTTGATGGCTCTTCTGTAGCTGGCTGGAAAGGCATTAATGAATCAGACATGGTAATGATGCCTGATGCTGCAAGTGCGGTACTTGACCCGTTTACTGAAGACGCAACTCTAAATATTCGTTGTGATATTCTTGAGCCTGCAACAATGCAAGGCTACGATCGTGACCCGCGCTCAATCGCTAAACGCGCAGAAGAATTTATGCGTTCAGCAGGTTTTGCTGACAATGTTTTAGTCGGTCCAGAGCCAGAATTCTTCCTCTTTGATGACGTTCGATTTAATACTGATATGTCGGGTTCATTCTTTAAGATTGATGACATTGAAGCAGCATGGAACAGCGGCACCAAAATTGAAGGTGGTAACAAAGGTCACCGTCCAGGCGTTAAAGGCGGTTACTTCCCGGTTGCCCCTGTTGATTCATCACAAGACATTCGCTCTGCAATGTGTTTGATCATGGAAGAAATGGGGCTGGTTGTTGAAGCTCACCACCATGAAGTCGCGACCGCAGGTCAAAACGAGATCGCAACTCGTTTCAACACCTTAACCAATAAAGCTGATGAAATTCAGATTTATAAGTATGTGGTTCATAACGTTGCGCACGCATTTGGTAAAACAGCAACCTTTATGCCTAAACCACTGGTTGGTGATAATGGCTCAGGTATGCACGTTCACATGTCACTGGCTAAAGACGGTGTTAACCTATTTGCTGGTGATAAGTACGGCGGCCTATCAGAAATGGCATTGTTCTACATCGGCGGTATCATTAAGCACGCACGTGCAATCAACGCCTTTGCTAACCCTGCCACGAACTCATACAAGCGTCTAGTCCCTGGCTACGAAGCACCTGTTATGTTGGCTTACTCAGCGCGTAACCGTTCTGCATCAATCCGTATTCCAGTCGTACCAAGTCCAAAAGCACGTCGTATCGAAGTACGCTTTGGTGATCCAGCAGCAAACCCATACCTAGCCTTTGCAGCAATGCTAATGGCTGGCCTTGATGGTATCGCTAACAAGATCCACCCAGGCGAAGCAATGGATAAAGACCTTTACGACTTACCAGCAGAAGAAGCCGCAGAAATTCCAAAAGTTGCGGAGTCACTACAAATTGCTCTACAAGCGCTTGACGATGATCGTGAATTCTTAACTTCTGGTGGCGTATTCTCTAATGACTTTATTGATTCTTACATCACGCTAAAAGAGCAAGATGTAGAGAAAATCAATATGGCAGTACACCCATTAGAGTTTGAACTTTACTACTCAGTTTAAGTAATAGATTCATGACTTAACAACTAAGATTTAGGCCTGCCTCACACGCAGGTCTTTTTGATCTTGCTACCACAATAAAAGCAGTAACAATACAGGCCTTATTGACCATGAAGGTCTTGCTGGAGAGTTAACGGATGAAACTCATTAATCTAGTATCAATGCTGTTATTGACAACAGCAGCGAGCGCCGCAGTAGCAACAACAACGATCTACTCTTGGACTGATGATAATGGTGTGGTCCATTTTAGTGATACTCCGGGTACCCAACAAGCTAACACGGTTGAACTTTCCGTTACTGAAGTGCAGCAAAATATCCAAACAACCGTAATCGATAGCTATCAAGCTGACAATATCGAACTTATATCAATCACTACCGATACTGAACCCCCTCTTCCTGCTGCCACCGTTAGTCTACTCGCACCAGTGCACCTGCAAACCATTCGCAGTAATGATGGTGATATCAAAGTGCGTGCCGTCAGTAACCGTAAACTCAATAAAAAGCTTCAAGCGCAATTAGTCATCGATGGCAAAGTTAACGGCACGCCTCAAACCGATCTAACGTGGCAACTGACTAATATCGATCGTGGTAGTCACCAAATTCAAATCCAATTACTTAACAATGGCAAGATCCTTGCTTCATCTGAAAGTATTACGGTTTATTTACACCGCGTATCACAGGCTCGCCCTAAAAATAGTCCCATTCAACCCCGTTAACACCTATTTACAATAAACCCTGCCTGTTCGCTATTAAACCGAGTACACTTTAATGCACCAATTTGGTGCATTACTTAGCAGCGAAAGGTGAATGCCAATATCAATCGTCTTTTGCTTAGTTACCGATAAGGATGATGATTGTGAATGCTAGCTTTACGCCCATAATTCTCGACAATTTAGTCACTGCCATTGTATTACTCGATGAAGCCTTAGTGATCCGCTACGTCAATCCAGCCGCAGAGCAATTATTATCATCAAGTAAACGTCGTTTACTCGGTAGCCAACTGCCACAATTATTACAACACAGCTCACTCGACTTTAACCATGTCAAAGCAACGCTCCACAGCGGTCAAGGTTTAGCCGACAGCGATGTAACATTTGTAATTGATGGTCAACAACATTTACTTGGTGTAAGTGCCAGCCCCATTTCATGGCAAAAACAATTACTGATCTTATTAGAATTAAAGCCTATCGATCATCAGCGCCGTATTAGCCAAGAACTGAATCAACATGCACAACAACAAGCGGCCAAAGAATTAGTGCGTGGTTTAGCCCATGAAATAAAAAACCCACTCGGTGGTTTACGTGGTGCCGCACAATTATTAGAAAAAGTATTACCCGATAAAAGCTACCACGAATATACCCAAATGATCATTGAACAAGCTGACCGATTACGTAATTTAGTCGATCGATTATTAGGCCCACAACGACCAGGGGTTCGTAAAACAGATAATATTCATTTGGTGTTAGAAAAAGTGCGTCAGTTAGTCAACATTGAAACAGACGACACGATTAACATTGAACGCGATTACGATCCGAGTTTACCCGATATAAATATGGATGCTGAACAACTGGAACAGGCATTATTAAATATTGTCAGTAACGCGGCATTAGCATTGAAAGGTCAAGGGGGGGGCACAATTAAATTAAAAACCCGTACCGCCCACCAAAGCTTAATTCAAGGGGTACGACACCGTGTTACCGCCACCATCGAAATCATCGATGATGGTCCTGGCATTCCCTCCGATATTCAAGATACATTGTTCTACCCAATGGTCACTGGTCGTGAAGGTGGCACTGGATTAGGGCTATCAATTGCGCGTAATTTAATCGATCAGCATCAAGGGAAAATTGAAGTCTTTAGTTGGCCTGGGCACACTAATTTCACCATTCATTTACCGATTAAGTCATAACACTGACAACCATAGGAATTTTATTATGAGCAAAGGATTAATCTGGGTTGTTGATGATGACAACTCGATTCGCTGGGTATTAGAACGAACACTCGTTAATGCAGGAATGAAATGCAAAACGTTTGCTGACGCGGATAGTGTATTGGCTGCATTAGAACGCAGTGTACCTGATGTGCTCGTATCTGATATCAAAATGCCCGGGACTGATGGTTTTACGCTGCTCAAGGCACTACAACAAGATTATGCAACGTTACCCGTTATCATAATGACAGCTCACTCTGATCTTGATTCAGCGGTTAACGCTTATCAACGAGGGGCATTTGAGTATCTTCCCAAGCCATTTGATATCGATGAAGCCGTCACCTTAGTTGAACGTGCGCTTAGCCATAGCCAAGAACAAAAACGTCAACAACAGCCCGCTATCGAGCCTAAACACGCACCAGAGATCATTGGTGAAGCACCTGCAATGCAAGAAGTGTTTCGCGCCATTGGACGCCTATCACGGTCGTCAATTTCAGTACTCATCAATGGTGAATCAGGTACGGGTAAAGAGTTAGTCGCCCATGCACTACATCGCCATAGTCCGCGTAGCAGTAACGCTTTTATTGCACTTAATATGGCGGCGATTCCCAAAGATTTAATCGAATCAGAACTATTTGGCCATGAGAAAGGCGCCTTTACTGGTGCCAATAGTGTTCGCCAAGGGCGGTTTGAACAAGCCAATGGAGGCACTTTATTTCTCGATGAAATTGGTGATATGCCCTTAGATATTCAAACCCGATTATTACGAGTATTAGCTGATGGGCAATTTTACCGCGTTGGTGGTCATGCTCCCGTCAATGTTGATGTACGAATTATTGCCGCTACTCACCAACACCTTGAACGTCTGGTTACTGCGGGGGATTTTCGTGAAGACTTATTCCATCGCCTTAATGTAATTCGCGTTCATTTGCCATCACTCAAAGATCGTCGCCAAGATATTCCTCAACTCGCGCACCACTTTTTACAACGTGCCGCAGATGAACTCAGTGTCGACGTTAAATCACTCCATCCACAAACAGCAGAGAAACTGACACAATTGCCGTGGCCGGGTAATGTGCGCCAATTAGAAAACATTTGTCGCTGGTTAACCGTCATGGCAAGCGGTAATGAAATATTACCATCAGATTTACCGCCAGAAATTACCGATACAGTCACACCCCATACGACTCGCGAATCTCAACACTGGCATCAAGGCTTACAACAATGGGCACAACAAGCACTACAACAAGGTGAAACTGAATTGTTGGCTGAAGCATTACCCCAGTTTGAAAAAATTCTTCTTGAAACTGCATTACAGCATACGCATGGCCATAAACAAGAAGCGGCGAAATTACTTGGCTGGGGAAGAAACACCCTCACTCGTAAGCTCAAAGAATTACATATTCATGATTAATGTTCATGATTAAAGCTTAATCGTAATATGGTTACAGACTTGCACCAGTGCACATTTATCTGCAACAGTAATGAATGTCATTTAGTGATTGCGTATACTGAGTCTATATTTAACTTCGGGAAGCATAATAATCATGATAAACAAAGATCTTCCACTAACGGATATTCACCGCCATCTTGATGGTAATATTCGTCCACAAACGATCTTAGAATTAGGTCAGCAATTTAATATTGCCTTACCAGCAACAGAAATTGAAGCATTGCGTCCACACGTACAAATTGTTGAAGCCGAACCAAGTCTCGTCGCTTTCCTGAATAAATTGGATTGGGGTGTAGCAGTACTCGGTGATTTAGATGCGTGTCGTCGCGTTGCTTATGAAAACGTTGAAGATGCCCTTAATGCTCAAATTGATTATGCTGAGCTGCGTTTTTCACCATACTACATGGCGATGAAACACAATCTTCCCGTAGCCGATGTCGTTGCAGCGGTTGCTGATGGTGTAGCAGCAGGTTGTCGTGATTTTGGTATTAAAGCGAACCTGATTGGTATTATGAGCCGCACGTTTGGTATCCAAGCATGTCAACAAGAGTTGGATGCGCTGCTAAGCCATAAAGACAAATTAGTCGCAATTGATCTTGCTGGTGATGAACTTGGTCAACCTGGCACCCAGTTTATCTCACACTTTAAACAAGTCCGTGATGCTGGCTTACAGATCACCGTTCATGCGGGTGAAGCTGCGGGACCAGAGAGTATGTGGCAAGCAATTAATGAACTTGGTGCAGTCCGTATTGGTCACGGTGTAAAAGCGGTTAACGATCCTAAACTAATGGATTACTTAGCTGAGCACCGTATTGGTATTGAATCTTGTATTACTTCAAACATTCAAACCAGTACTGTCGCAGATATTACTAAACACCCAGTAAAAACCTTTCTTGAACACGGTATTCTTGCTTGTTTAAATACTGATGATCCAGCAGTTGAAGGGATTGAGCTACCTTACGAATATGAAGTTGCCGCACCAAAAGTAGGTTTAAGCATCGCTCAAATTCGTCAAGCACAAATCAATGGGCTTGAGTTGGCGTTCTTGTCAGCGGCAGAAAAGCAGGCATTACGTGATATTGCTAGCCAACGCGGCTAATTCCAGTAAGTTATCCCTCCAGCAAAGCAAGTGATAACGCCAAAACTAAAACGCCTCGGTTTCACGTGAAACCGAGGCGTTTTTTATAACAATATTACTAAGAATTAACTAAGGGTTAGATAACCCGTGAGAACTGCTGCTGGCGAGCACGATTACGTAAATATTTATCAAAACACATACAAATATTACGAATCAATAACCGACCTTTCAGTTCTACATAGATAATATTTTCACCCACAGTCACTAACTCATCGTTAATAAATGTCTGTAATAACTGTAAGTCTTCACTAAAGTAACTATCAAAATCAATATTAAACTCAGCTTCAATCGCACGCTTATCTAATTGAAAATTACAAATTAGTGCCTTGATCACTTCACGGCGTAACAAATCATCAGCGTCTAAGGTCACCCCTTTCCACAATGCCGTTTGTTGCTCAGCCATCTGACCGTAGTATAGTTTTAGCTCTTTTTGATTTTGTGCATAACAGTCGCCAATCATCGAGATCGCCGAAACCCCCATACCTAACAAGTCACAATCACCTTGAGTGGTGTAACCTTGGAAATTACGGTGCAAAATACCATCGCGTTGGGCTACTGCTAATTCATCATCCGGTAACGCAAAGTGATCCATACCAATAAACTGATAACCGGCCCCAGTTAACGTCGCAATCGTATCTTGTAAAATCGCTAATTTTTCTTGAGCACTCGGCAGTTGATCTTCATGAATTTTACGCTGAGCAGCAAACAAGGTTGGCATATGAGCATAGTTAAATACTGATAATCTGCCCGGCTTCATGGTCAATACTTGCTGTAATGTTTCAGCAAACAGTGCCTTAGTTTGTAATGGCAACCCATAAATTAAATCAAGATTAGTTGAGCGATAACCTAACTCACGAGCACGTTCCACCATCGCAAAAATAAAATCTTCATCTTGCTCACGGTTAACTAATTTCTGCACGTCTTTATTAAAATCTTGTACCCCAATACTTAAGCGGTTAAAGCCTTCACTGCGTAAATGGTCAAGAATATCCAATTCAATTTTACGAGGATCAACTTCAATACTAATTTCAGCATCCGCGTCAAAATTAAACGCACCCCGTAACGCGGTCATTAAACGACTAATTTGTGCCGCCGTTAAAAACGTTGGTGTACCACCGCCCCAATGCAATTGGCTGACTTGACGATCACCCAATAACGTTGCACGTTGCTTAATTTCTTGTTCAAGTACATCTAAATATTGATCTGCTTTATCTTGATGGCGAGTAATAATTTTATTACAGCCACAGTAGTAACAAAGCTTGTGACAGAATGGGATATGGATATAAAGCGATAACTTACGATCAGGGTATTGCTGACATGCCATCTCAAATTCAGCAGAAGTAAATGCTTGATTAAATTCTAGTGCGGTCGGGTAAGAAGTATAACGCGGGCCTGAATAATTATATTTTTCAATTAAGGCCTGATCCCAAATAATCTGCTCATTTGACATGACATTGTTCCAACTTGGTAAATATATAATACATAGAGTGTGTCACCATTTTACAAAAAGTAAAACCTATCCCTGTTGTTCAATTTACACTCTGTACAAAAACAAACACCGCCAATAAATGGCGGTGTTAATAATAACGATGACGAGTTAAACCTTAGTTGACAGGATTGCATCCAATTCAAGTTTAATCTCAGCTTGTAGACGAGACTCAGCTTTCATACGTTCAAGATCAAATCGCATACGGCTTTGTTTTTCTATTAGCTGGCGAGCATCGCCTCGCGGCATATCTTTAACGACTTGATATAAATCAGTTAATGCCGGATACGTTGCTGCAAAATCAACTTGTTTATCTGCTTGCAACACTTCCATTAATTTATATAACCGAATCGCGGCTTCTGACATATCACATTGATCTTGCTTACATGCCATTGCAATAATAAAGACGCTTTCTAATATATTGTCATTTCTAGTTTTAATTGCTTCAACTTGTTGCTTTGCAGCTCGAGCTAAAAATAGCTTATGCCGCTGTTGTTGCTTATAAAGCTTAGCCAATAACAATCCAGCGTATAATGCTAATCCAACCACAATTACGCTACCAATAACAAACAGAAGTGTTATTCCCTGCAACGGTTACTCCTTATCGAAATTATCAAAATCCATATTTTCAAATTGCGCTAATAAATCATCATCTGAACGAGGCTTTGACTTAGCTTTAGCGCTTTCTTTCACTGGCGCAGCAACTTCTTCAACAACATCTAATAAACCAAGTTGTTTCATTAAGCGCTCAATACGGTCTAACTTCAGGTCAACTTGTTTTTGTAAACCAGCACCCAGTTTTTCACCAGCATCAATACGATCTAATAGCACCATTAATTGCGCATCATTTTCAAGCATTGCAAGTTCTTGCTCTGCTGATAAACGGCGTTGTTGCTTATTTTGTGGCTTTTTAGGCTCAATAATTAGGGGTACTAATTTTTTGCTACCTAAACGTGGATCTTTTTTCTGGCCACCATTACGCTGCTTATTTTCTTCAACAGCAGAATGACGACTACCTGATTTTAAACCTTTACGCTTCTTCGCTTTTTGGCGTTCACGTGTCTCAACATCAACTTTAGTATTTGTTTTTTCGCGGTATACAGCAGGACCTTCTGATCCTACAGCACGAGCTCTTTTCTTACGGGTCATTACTGGGGTTTCCTCAGCAAAATCACATCATTTCCAACAAACTCAACTTCAAGGCCATCTCGTTGTGCTAAAAAACAAAACGTATTACGGCTAAAAAAGCTGACATGGGTTGGGTCGTTCTTATAGTACCAATGCCCAAAGGCATCAGTGTCAGTTACTAGTTTGGTCATAATCCCAAGCCAACCGCCGGGTTTGACTAAACGTAGCAACAGCCCCCATTCCTTCGCAGGCTGATAAAAATGCTCGATTGCTTCTGTGCAAGTAACAAAATCATACTGCCCATTCAATACTGCAGATTGTGCTGCAAAATAAGGGTCATAGATTGTCATAGTATACCCCATTTCAGCCAACATCACTGACAAGGTCGGCCCAGGGCCGCTACCAAAATCCAATCCAAATAATGGAGGTGATGGTAATCGTGTCACAAGTGGAGTTGCTAATCGTCCTAAAAATTGTCGATAACAATCATCATCAGGATTATTCTGATGTTGATCATAAACATATTTTTCTTGGAACGACGTTAAATGAGTTGTCGGATCGGCATAAATTAATGCACATTGTAAACAACGAAAATAATCACGTTTAGTGTCTGCCACCAACCATTGATTATCTTTACTCTTACAAAGTGGACATCTATCCATTATCTTCTCCACAACGACTGAATGTTTACGAACAGCAGCAGCGGTGTAAAATCGAGCGGGCTATTCTATACCCAATTGCAGTTAAGATGTAGTTCTGCTGACAAATTGTTCAATTTATTCAGCTATTATATCGGGATGAGAAGTAAAATATCACATGTAAATCATGAAAATAACCTTCACTCACACCAAAATTTAGACGAAAAAAAAAGCAATAGGTCTGCACCTATCGCTCTATGGGGTAAGCTATGAGCTTATAATTCTGTCTAGTCTTTCCGTAACCAGCAAGCAACGTCCCGGTTTAACAAATATCCATTTATTATAATTGCTATCCATGCCAATATCGTTCGTCACTATCCTAGTGAATTTTCGCGTCCATTTTCACCCATCCATGGCGTCACAACTCATCCTAAGTTGGCGATCCCTATCGCAATGTTACGCTCCAATAACTATACCACCATCCTTATGCGATACATCGTCCTGATGTATCTGAGCCATATTGCTATAGCTACTCTCTTTCCATGAGTGTCAACCCTGACAATCCTTATGCATCCCGCGTCTACCCTAGTCTCCTGACCAGACTTCCTGTGGTTCCTTTAAGCGTCACTGCTTAAGCTATCCTAGCGCTTCCTATCCTGTGTCGCACTCCTTGTCGACAGGGAATAATTTACCTGAAGCCATATCTAAAACAATGTATCAAGATCACACTTTTGAATACGTAAATATCAGCAATAAACAAGTCTTTGTTCTATAAAACAAAAAATAATCGACTACACCTGAAATTGCCATAATAACAGTTAGTAATAGTCAATCTCTTACAACACGACAGGCGAATCCACCGTTACTAAAATATTAAAAAAGAGTAATTCTAAGCAACAAGGTTAATTATGCTGATAATTCCAGTCTTAATGTAACCCTCCAATATAAGCAGAGAGTGCACTAATTTCATCATTACTGAGCTTAGCTGCCGCCGAGCGCATCATGGCATTAAGATCGTTATTACGAGTTCCTGCACGGAATGCCTGTAGTTGTAATTGAATATATTCCGCATTCTGTCCTGAAATTTTAGGAAAACCCGATAAGCTGATACCATTACCTCGCGGGCCATGACAGGCAATACAAGCCGCAATGCCCCGGTCGGAATCACCAAAACGGTATAATGGCTCCGCAATCGCAATCACATTTTCAGGCGTGGTATTGCCTGAAATAGGCAGAGAAGAAAAATACGCACCAAGATCGGCCATATCGGTGGCTGATAATGCCGCAGCCATACCCGCCATAATCGCATTACTACGACCTAGAGCACCGCTACTGGTCACGGCTAATTTATAATCAGCAAGTTGTTTTGCTAAATAATCAGCATGTTGGCCTGCTAACTTAGGGTATTGTCCTATTATTGCATTACCATCACTGCCATGACATCCAACACAAGTAGTGGCCTTTAATTTACCCGCATCGATATCACCTTGAGCAGCAACCGAATAACTTGCCATCAGAGTAAATATTAAAACTAATTTTTTCATGACATTCCATTTATAATTATAGAGCTTCCGTACCACAAGTAATGCTCAGTGACATGGTATACAATACGACCATAAACCAAACACGGTTTAATATATCTTAGACAATTTCACAAAAAAGCGCTTTTTTTACAACATCAGCGCTTGACGGAGTTAACAGTGAATCAACCTCTCAACTATAGAAATACCAGTTTTATCACAAGTGCACCGGACATTCGTCACTTGCCACAAGATGCCGGCGTTGAGATCGCATTTGCTGGTCGCTCCAATGCGGGTAAATCAAGTGCACTAAATCGCCTAACCGATCAAAAAGGTTTGGCTCGTACTTCTAAAACCCCAGGCCGTACGCAATTAATCAACATGTTTGAAATCATTAATGGTTGTAACTTAATTGACTTACCTGGCTATGGTTTTGCTCAAGTACCGCTTGAACTCAAACTAAAATGGCAAAAAGCATTAGGTGAATACCTACAACGCCGTGAATGTTTGCAAGGTTTAGTAGTACTGATGGATATTCGCCATCCAATGAAAGACCTTGATCAGCAAATGATTAATTGGGCAATTGAAAGTAGCTTGCCAGTATTAGTCCTATTGACTAAAGCAGACAAATTAAAAAGCGGTGCGCGTAAAGCACAAGTATTAAAAATCCGTGAAATGTCGAAAGAATTTGGCGGTAACGTTCAGGTTGAAGCTTTCTCTGCATTGAAAGGGATTGGCGTAGATCAAGTGCGTAGTAAACTTGATGAGTGGTATGCACCAGAATTAGAACGTCAACGTGTACTAGCCGCTGACGATAGTGAAGTTTTTAATCTGCCATCTGCAGAATAAAACCATCACGCAATGCAATAAATAACATCTAAAGCCCCATCATTATTGGTGGGGTTATTAATGACTAAAATCCCCCATCCCCGATACTAATGATCACCGCTTGCAGTGCATCATCTCAGAACACACCAGTCTTAATACTACTGCCGCTTCCCGATTAAATTCGGCTAACCCAATTGATGTCGATACATTATTTTAATCAAAAAACAAGTCAGCTAATTATTAATAATTTATGACTTTTATGAAATTAAATTACATCATAGCTTATTTAAAAAAACCAAAAAAAAAGCCATTCTCAATGCCGAGAATGGCTATTTCATGTCTTTATTTGCCCGCTAATCATTATGAACTAACCAACAAAATCAAATATGAACAAGAAGCTACCGCTATTATAGCCTGCCAATTTTAAATTTAAAGTATTTGCTCTAAAAAATATGACAGCAAATAAAAACCAGCCACAAAAACAGCTCATAAAGCCAAAAACAAGTGACAACCATCATAAAAAAACAGCAACACAGCCACTTTTGTGTAAAAAACAAACACAAAAAAGCCAAGATCGGGATAAAATATAGAAAAGATAAAACAAAGAAATAATATTAGAGAGTTAGTATAACGCAGATAAATTTGATATTGGCGCCATAAAAAACGCCCCAGTCCAATAAATAGACTGGGGCAGCTGAATCAGCCAAATCCAATAACGTGAAACAAAAGGTCTGAAAGATAGAACATCTTACCTCTGTACCCTACGTCATCAACTGTATATCAATCGCTCAGTTTTTGGAAGTCTTTGTTGTAGTTTTTTTTCATAACATTGTAAGTAGTTTTTACATAATTGTTCTTATTTTTAACAAAAAAATAGCTAATCTTGCGATCAGCTATCATTTTATTATCAATACACAACAGTATTAATTAGTGGGCTTGATCCCAGTTATCACCACAACCAGTATCGGCAATTAATGGCACGGCTAACGTTGCCGCTTGCTCCATTAACTCTCGTACTTTAGCGGTAACACTGTCTAATACTGATGCTTCTACTTCAAACACCAATTCATCGTGTACTTGCATTAACAAACTAACTTGCCCTTGTGGTTGCTGTTGTACCCATTCATCAACGGCAATCATGGCAAATTTAATAATATCAGCTGCAGTACCTTGCATTGGGGCATTAATAGCTGCTCGTTCAGCCGCTTTTCGACGTAAACCATTACGCGCTTTAATATCAGGAAGATACAAACGACGACCAAATAAGGTTTCAACATAACCGAGTTCGGCAGCACTATTACGAGTACTTTCCATGTATTCTAAAACGCCAGGGTAACGTTCAAAATACACATTCATATAGTCTTGTGCTTCATTACGACCCATATCAAGTTGCTTGGCTAAACCAAATGCACTCATGCCGTAAATTAAACCAAAGTTAATGGCTTTCGCGCGTCGACGTTGTTCAGTGCTCACTTCATCAATCGCTAACCCTAAAATTTCAGCGGCGGTTGCGGCGTGAATATCTTTACCCTCTCGGAATGCATCCAGCAGCGCTTGGTCACCCGAAAGGTGCGCCATAATACGCAATTCAATTTGAGAATAATCGACTGCCAGAATTTTATACCCAGCTTTAGCAACAAATGCTTGACGAATACGACGCCCTTCTTGATTACGAACTGGAATATTTTGTAGGTTAGGCTCACTTGATGATAGACGCCCAGTCACTGTTCCAGATTGATGATAAGAAGTATGAACACGGCCGGTTACTGCATTAACCATTCTAGGTAACTTATCAGTATAAGTGGATTTTAATTTCGCTAAGCCACGGTATTCTAATAATAATTTCGGTAATGGATAATCTAATGCCAGCTCTTGCAGTACTTCTTCATTCGTTGACGGTGTGCCTGAAGGAGTTTTTTTAAGAACAGGTAATCCCATTTTTTCAAATAGAATCGCTTGTAATTGCTTCGGTGAACTTAAATTAAATTCTTCACCCGCTAATTCATAAGCCAGTTTTTCTATTTCATCTAATCGCTGTGCTAATTCGATCGATTGCGCCCCTAACAAGGCAGAATCAATGTAAACACCGGTACGTTCCATACGAGATAAAACTGGCACTAACGGCATTTCAATCGTTTCAAATACTTTATTCAGCTTTTCATCAGCGGTAACTTTTGGATATAACGCATTATGGAGGCGCAGAGTAATATCAGCATCTTCAGCAGCATATGGCCCTGCCTGCTCAAGATCGATTTGATTAAAGGTTAATTGTTTCTTACCTTTACCCGCAATATCTTCAAAACTGATATTTTTATGCTCAAGATAACGTAATGCAAGGCTATCCATATCATGGCGACCTACCACACTGTTATAGATATAAGATTCAAGCATGGTATCAAATTTAATACCCTGCATATCAATGCCATAACGCGCAACAATACTGGTATCAAATTTTAAATTTTGACCCACTTTAGCTAAATTTTTATCTTCTAATAATGGTTTTAATTGCGCTAAGACCCAATCACGATCAAGTTGTACTGGCGCATCAAGATAATCATGAGCAACAGGTACATAGGCAGCTTTGCCTTCTTCAACCGCAAATGAGACCCCAATTAAATTAGCGGTCATGTAATCAAGACCATCGGTCTCAGTATCAAACGCAAATACATCGGCATTTTTTAACTGAGTTAACCAATTATTAAAACTTACTTCATCAAGGACGGTTTCATAGCCACTACGATCAATGGTTGGCGCAATGATTTTAGGTTCAGTTGGCGCTGTTGCTGCACTTTCATCAGCAACAATGCGGCCATCACTGCCATCCAACATTTCGGTTAGCCAGCGACGGAACTGTAATTTACCAAACAATTCAGTTAGTGCGTCAGTATCAGGTACACCTTTACATAATTGTTCAGGGGCAAGTTCTAATTCAACATCAAGCTTGATCGTCGCTAGCTTATAAGACATATAAGCCACTTCTTTATGAGCAATCAGCTTTTTAGCCATGGTTTTTGAGCCACGAAAGCCTAGCGCTGCAATATCATCAAGATTGGCATACAAAGTATCTAAGCCACCAAGACCTTGCAATAACGCTGTCGCCGTTTTTTCACCGACACCAGGAACGCCAGGAATGTTATCAGCCTGATCCCCCATTAACGCTAAGTAATCGATAATCAACTCAGGACCAACACCAAACTTATCCACAACCCCTGCAGAATCCATGACTACATCTGTCATGGTATTGATCAAAGTAACATGTTGATCAACTAGTTGAGCCATATCTTTATCGCCAGTACTGATCAATACAGGCATCCCCTGCAGTGAAGCTTGAGTGGCTAGCGTACCGATCACATCATCCGCTTCAACCCCAGAGATCGCGATCAACGGTAATCCCATTGCCTTGATCACTGCATGTAATGGTTCAATCTGTCCGCGAAGATCCTCCGGCATCGGTGGACGGTTTGCTTTATATTCAGAGTATATGTCATTACGGAATGTCTTACCTTTAGCATCAAAGATAACCGCAATACGATCCGTCGAAAACTGACGTAACATACTGCGTAACATGTTAACCACACCATAAATTGCACCCGTTGGTTCACCATCAGAATTAGTGAAGTTAGGTGCGGCATGGTAAGCGCGATAAAGATAAGAGGATCCATCGATAAGGATCAATGGATTTTCAGGAATCGTAGCCATAAGGTTATTCTTATATCCGAGCGAAAGTAGTTCAGGTTAGGTCTATTATCGACCAAATTTACCCCTACACCACAGGAAAAATGCAATATTGACTAGAATGCCATGCCAAACCGCAACTGTTAACTGATGTTTTGTGTTATTCATCCATTTTCTGTGGATAACTTTGTTAGTATTTAATTTACGCCAGTTGATCATTTTTTATATAAAAATAAAATTTACTCATGATTGTATTTACTTTCATATACTTAATAATAAACTTCAATTTAGATCCTCGATCCCATATTGATCATTGATTGTGGACAACCTTAACTAGATAATCTTAATCAAGCCAATAATCACAACAATATAACTATATTTGATTAGTTAGGATGCCATTATGAAGAAAATTGCAGTAATTTTAAGCGGTTCAGGTGTATTTGATGGAACCGAAATCCATGAAGCAGTATTAGCGTTATTAGCCATAGAACAACAAGGGGCAAGTTGGTACTGTTTTGCTCCCAACATCGATCAATATCAGGTCATTAATCACCTCAATGGTGAAGTCAGTCATGAAATCCGTAATGTTTTAGTCGAATCAGCACGAATTGCACGCGGCAATATTTTTGATGTCGCCACCTTGAATATTAATGACTATGACGCCTTGTTAGTTCCCGGTGGATTTGGTGCCGCCAACAATTTATCTGATTTTTCACTCCATGGCAGTGCATGCCAGATCAACGAAGACGTTAAACAAGCCTGCCAAGCGTTTGCTCAAGCCAATAAACCTGCGGGTTATTTATGTATTGCACCAACCTTGATCCCGCAGATCTATGGTCCCGGCGCAAAAGCCACGATCGGTAATGATCCTGACACTGCTGCTGCATTTAATGCCATGGGAGGTGAGCATATTCAGTGCCCTGTTGATGATTTTGTGTTGGATCAGAAACGACGTCTATTAACCACACCAGCTTATATGTTGGCAACCAACATCAGTGAAGCAGCAACAGGGATCAATAAACTGGTACGAGAATTAATAAAATTAGCATAAGCGGCATAATAAAAATTAAACGCTTAAAAAAGAAAAAGCGACGCACTGTGTGATGCGTCGCTCAGCAGAAGTAGTAATCGGTTTTTAGCCCTACACTAAACACCATTACCAAGCTGAAGTATACTGGAAGCAATGTGAGCAATGTCGTGCCTCAAGCATCAGAAGAAGGGGGTTCTCTGTTGATTGAAAGCCCGTCAATAATAACCATTCTCAACTAGAATACAATATCTAATTGAGATTAATTCCCACTTAGAGCCATTTTATAACCTACCTCAACAAAAAAGCATCATCTCTTATTTAATCACGCTTGCCGTGTCAGAAAGTGATGATTGTTTTAATGTGGTTAGCTTATTAATTAAATAGTTAAGTAACACCCCATACAAAGGTACAAACAAACCCAAACTAATAATTAATTTAAAGCTGTAATCCACCAGCGCTATTTCAGTCCAATTTTGTGCCATAAAAACGTCAGGGCTGTGATAAAACGCAATACTAAAAAAAGCAGTAGTATCAAGTGCATTACCAATAATGGTCGATGCTATTGGCGCAATCCACCATTGCCTCATTTGGCGTAGGCGATTAAATACCGACACATCCAATATTTGTCCCAATAGGTACGCCATAAAACTCGCGATCGCAATACGGGCAACAAAAAGATTGAATTGAGCCAAATGAGCAAAGCCTTGATATTGACCTTGAAAGAATAGGACTGACAATACGTACGATACAATAAGAGCCGGAGCCATTACTCGCCAAATAATTTTGCGAGCCATTCCTGCACCAAAAATACGTACCGTCAGATCTGTTGCTAGAAAAATAAACGGAAAGGTAAATGCACCCCAAGTGGTGTGATAACCAAAAATAGTAAACGGGAGTTGGACTAAATAATTACTTGAGGCGATCACTAATAAATGAAACGCGACCAAATATGATAAAGCCTTGTGCTGTTGAGCTGCCGAAAAAACAGTCGTTGTTACATTAGATGTTGTTGCGTTGGATTTAAATAAAGCAGTCATGAAAGACCTTTTTGTCATTGGGGGGAGGGAACCCAAACATTTTCATTGCCAGCAATAACCGCCAGCAACACCAGGGCGGCGATTATACAGCACAGCATTTATTTGCCTAGTAGTGAGACAATAACTGTTGAATAAAAATTAAAGACTCAATGTCATTTAAGGTTAGTAACTCAAGCCACATCGATGCGGTGTAATATTCAGCTTTAAGTAATAACTGACAGCCTTCAAAATCAATTAGCCATTGTTGAAGGTCGGCACTTGGCTCTTGATCAATCAATGTCGCATCTAAACGCTGTAACAATACCTTAGCGACCACCGTAAAATTATCAAACTCAAACAAAGGTGGGGTGACCACTAATGTGCCTTGCTCAATATTTATTTCCGTTTGACTAAAATCATAATCCATTATTAGCTTCCATTAGTTATGTTCATCGACCGCCATTAAATGCTCCCCAATCAATTGCAGGAAGACCACTCCAAATTTTTCTAACTTGCGCTGCCCAACCCCATTTATCGCTAAAAATTCACCTTTTGAGCTTGGTAAGCGCTCTGCCATTTCCATTAAACTGGCATCATTAAAAACCACATACGGTGGAATATTTTCTTCATCGGCAATGGCTTTGCGTAGTTTACGTAACTTAGCAAATAATTTTTTGTCATACTGGCGATTAGCCATTCGATCCACTTTACTGCTGCGAGCAGCAGTATCAAGCCGAGGAACCGCTAATGATAACGCCATTTCCGCACGTAATAATGGGCGAGCTTGCTCAGTGAGTTGTAACACTGAATTACGGCTAATATTTTGGGTTAAGAATCCACGATGAATCAATTGGCGTAAAATACTGACCCAATATTCATGGCTATATTCACGCCCAATACCATAGGTGGTTAATTTATCATGGCCGTATTCACGAATACGTTGATTCTGCATTCCACGTAAAACATCAATAACATAAGTAAGACCAAAATTCTGATTCACGCGATATACACAGGATAAGGCTTTTTGAGCGGCTTCAACGGCATCAAATTGTTGCGGGGGATCAAGGCACACATCGCAGTTCCCACAAGGTTGACGTTGATCTTCACCAAAATAATGTAATAACACTTGGCGACGACAACTTTGAGCTTGAGCAAATGCGCCCATAGCATGCAGTTTATGCAATTCAACATCACGCTGTGCATCATGAGGTTTTTCATCAACACAACGGCGTAACCACGCTAAATCAGCTGGGTCATAAAGTAATAACGCTTCTGCGGGCAAACCATCTCGTCCAGCACGTCCGGTTTCTTGATAATAGGATTCAATATTACGTGGAATATCAAAATGAACCACAAACCGCACATTGGGTTTATTGATCCCCATTCCAAATGCCACCGTCGCGACGACCACATGAATATCATCCCGCTGAAAAGCCTCTTGAACCGCGCTGCGTTGTTGATACTCCATGCCAGCATGATACGCCGCCGCTCGAATACCACTTTCACACAATTTTTCGCTGATCTGTTCCACTTTCTTGCGGCTATTACAATAAATAATGCCGCACTGACCGCGCACCGTCGCCAAATAGCGGCTTAATTGCGTTAACGGTTTATGTTTTTCCCATAGGGTGTAGCGAATATTAGGTCGATCAAAACTGCCTAAATAACAATGAGGATCGGTTAATCCCAACCGACTAATAATGTCTTGTCGTGTTGCGTCATCAGCCGTCGCCGTTAACGCCATCACAGGCAACGGTGAAAATTGCTGTTTCAGTAGCCCTAATGCCGCATATTCTGGTCGAAAATCATGTCCCCATTGAGAAACACAGTGAGCCTCATCGACAGCAACCATCGCTAAATCAAGTTGCTGCAACCGTTCAATAAAATCACGCATTAGCACCCGTTCAGGCGAAGCATAAACTAACCGTAACTCGCCAGTTTGCATCGCATCAAACGTCGCTTGAATCTCTTCACGTGACATCGCTGAATGAATACAGCCAGCACTAACACCATTGGCATTTAATTGGTCGACTTGATCTTTCATTAGCGAAATTAACGGTGAGATAACCAGTGTTAATCCTGACTGCATTAACGCTGGGATTTGGTAACACAAAGATTTACCACCACCGGTTGGCATAATAACCAGACAATCTTTACCCGCCGTAATCGCATCAATCACGGCTTGTTGACCTTGCCTAAATTCTTGATAGCCAAATACATCCTGCAAAATTTCTTGGCTGGATAATAATGATGGCAACACGGACAAAGGAGCAACAGCTGACATGGTAAGACTCTTCGCTAAACAGGGCTGCCATTCTATACCTAAATCACCATTAGATGCGAATAAGCCCCCTATTGAACACCATATTCATTTGCTTTTTAAAAAAAGATAACTGCAATGATCATCATCGTTGTAACAACCTCGATTTCATTACACTAACCGTTATCAATCACCATTTCGGCATAAATCTCTATTTATTGTTTAATTTATCTTATTAAACTCAATATTTTTTATAAAAAAAACCACTGTTAGTTATTTACTATAATTTAACCAACTAATTAATAAGATAATAAAATTATTAATTATCAATAAACTTCATAATTCACTCTGGTTAGTTATTCAACAATCATTAAATTAACATTCATATTTAGCCGCAAAATACCGATGCAATTTGTGTTATTTATTAACTTAATATCATTGAAGCTACTCTAATTAATAAAAGTCACTATATAGCGCGAAAATCACAACCAATAATGCTTAAAAATAATGGGATATATGCCATTTTTCTGCCATCATTAATTACACTTAAGACAAACATACTATTCCCCACTGTTGTGTTATTGATAACAAGGATCTGTCATGCTAAAAATCACACCATCATGGTTACGTTTACTCACGATTGGTTGCTGTTCAGTCCCCTCTTTTACCGCAATCGCACAACAAATCAGTGATGCTATTGCACCTGAGACCCGTGTTTCTCACCAGCAATCTCAGTTAGTGAGTGGACAACAATGGATGATTGCTAGTGCCAATCATTATGCTAGTGAAGCGGGTGCGGCAATGTTACGTCAGGGAGGGAATGCCATTGATGCTATGGTCGCCACCCAATTAGTTTTAGGGCTGGTTGAACCGCAATCATCCGGCATTGGTGGCGGTGGCTTTTTAGTGTATTGGGATAGCGATAATCACCAAATGACGACCTTTGATGGGCGCGAAACAGCACCGTTTGCGGTAACACCACGCCTATTTCAGGATAAAAATGGGCAACCTTTAGCGTTTTATGATGCCGTTGTCGGCGGCCGCTCTGTTGGCACACCCGGTACGATTAAATTATTGTGGAATAGCCACCAGCAATACGGGCAATTAGACTGGAAAAAACTGTTTCAACCTGCCATCAGACTGGCTAAAAATGGCTTTATTGTGAGCCCTCGTTTAGCCGCATTAGTCGCGAAAGATGCCATTCATTTACAACGCTGGCCTGTCACTAAAAATTATTTTTTTGATGCCCAAGGTCAGCCAATTCAAGCAGGCCAAAAATTAATTAATCAACCTTATGCCGATACCCTGCGTAAAATTGCCGATTATGGTCAAAAAGCATTTTATCAAGGGGATATTGCACGAGAGATAGTTAATACGGTTCAAAATGCCATCGGTAATCCAGGGGTACTCAGCAGCATTGATTTAGCCAGTTATAAGGTTAAACAACGGGCTCCAATATGCGCCCCTTATCACCAATATCAAATTTGTGGCATGGGACCACCCAGCTCAGGCGCATTAACCCTCGGCCAAATTATGGGCATGCTTAGCCATTATCCTTTAGCGACAATGGGCGCTAATAATATTAATAGCTGGCGTTTAATTGGTGATGCGTCACGGTTAGCGTTTGCTGATCGCGGCAGTTATATGGCAGACAGTGACTATGTACCGATGCCAACAAAAGGCCTACTTGATCCGGCTTACATTCAACAGCGGGCGCAATTATTAGCCACCAATAAAAAATTAACCAGCGTCGAAGCAGGATCGCCACCATGGGATTATGCCAATCTTCAAACGACTGATGAAGCCATCGAATTACCGTCTACTACCCATTTTGCGATTGTTGATCGCCAAGGTAACGTGGTCTCTATGACCTCAACCATTGAAAACAGTTTTGGTTCACGGTTAATGGTCGGTGGCTTCTTACTTAATAATGAATTAACCGATTTTTCATTTCGCAGCCACATTGATGGCAAACCCATTGCAAATCGAATTGAACCAGGAAAAAGACCGCGTTCATCAATGGCACCGACGATTGTCATGCACAATAATCAGCCCGTATTAGCGATTGGATCGCCTGGTGGCAGTCAAATTATTGGTTATATTGCCAAAACCTTAGTGGCTTACCTTGATTGGGAGATGGATTTACAGCAAGCCATTAACTTACCTAACATCAATAATCGCTTTGGTCCCTTTGAACTTGAGCAAAATACTTCAGCTACAGCGTGGGCACCTAAGTTTGAGCAATTAGGTTATAAAACCGCAGTCAAAGATCTTAACTCGGGTATTCAAGCGATCAGTATTGCGCCTCAGCAGTTAATTGGAGCAGCCGATCCGCGCCGCGAAGGTAAGGTCATCGCTCAATAGCGACCTCAACACATAAAAAAGCCCGCCAATGATTAACCATAAAAGTCATCACTGGCGGGCTTATTTATTCAAAGGATATTATAGGGCGGTTAACTTAGCGTATTGGGTCACTAACCACTTAATACCCTCACCATTAAAGGCCACTTGCACACGGCTTTGCGCGCCACTGCCTTCAAAGTTAATGATCGTCCCTTCACCAAATTTAGGATGCTGTACTCGCTGCCCTAAACTAAAACCGGTTTCATTGAAGTTATTATTCACTTGGGTTTGGCTAAAACGGCCACTGCTTACAGGACGTGACACTTGTGCCTTCATTCGTACTTCCTCAACATATTGCTCAGGAATTTCACGAATAAAACGCGATGGCTTATGGAAATTATCTTTGCCATATAAACGTCGCATTTCTGCATAAGTGATATATAGCTTCTTCATTGCCCGTGTCATACCGACATAACACAAGCGACGCTCTTCTTCTAACCGATCAGCTTCTTCAAGAGTCCGTGAACTTGGGAACATTCCCTCTTCAACGCCAACCATAAACACCACGGGGAATTCTAAGCCTTTGGCACTGTGCATTGTCATTAATTGCACCGCATCTTCAAAGGCATCCGCTTGACCATCACCGGCTTCTAACGCCGCATGGGCTAAAAAGGCTGATAACGGGCTCATTTCTGCCGCTTCTTCTGGAATTTCAAACTGACGGGTTGCGGTCACTAATTCTTCTAAGTTTTCGATTCGCGCTTGGGCTTTTTCGCCTTTTTCTTGTTCATACATTGCCCGTAAACCAGAGTGACGAATAACATCATCCGTCTGTTGGTACATTGGCAATTCAGCGGTGTCATCTTCTAACGCATTAATCAATTCAATAAAACGCTGTAATGCATTTGCCGCACGTCCCGCCAGTACTTTCTCATCTAATAACATTAGACTTGATTGCCACATGGTTAAGCCACGATCGCGCGCAGTTAAGCGAATTGTTTCTAAGGTACGCTCACCTAAACCACGTGTTGGCGTATTGACGACGCGTTCAAATGAAGCATCATCATTACGATTACCCATAAGACGCAAATAAGCCAACGCATCTTTAATTTCTTGGCGCTCGAAGAAACGCATACCGCCATAAATACGATACGGCATTCCTGCCTGAATCAATGCTTCTTCTAATACTCGCGATTGGGCATTACTGCGGTATAAGAAGGCAGTATCACTAAGGCTTCCACCTTGTTCACGCCACTCTTTGATTTTACCTACAGCGAACCGTGCTTCATCGAGTTCGTTAAAGGCAGAATACAAAGAAATCAGCTCGCCATCGCCATCTTCAGTCCACAAATTTTTACCCATACGGGCAGTATTATTAGCAATTAATTCATTAGCAGCATTAAGAATATTGGCCGTCGAACGATAATTCTGCTCTAAAAATATCGATGATGCATTGCTGAAATCATTTAGAAAACGTTGAATATTTTCAACTTGTGCGCCACGCCAACCATAAATCGATTGGTCATCATCACCGACAATCATCACATGACAATCAGGACCCGCCATTAACCGTAGCCACGCAAATTGAATATTGTTGGTATCTTGAAACTCATCTACCAAAATATGTTTAAAACGCGCTTGGTAATGTTCACGAATATGTTTGTTATCACGTAATAACTCAAACGAACGCAATAATAATTCCGCAAAATCAACCAGACCCGCACGATCACACGCTTCTTGATAAGCGGTATAAATGCGTAACCATGTTTTTTCAACCGGATCGTTATAGGTTTCAACGTGCTGTGGACGTAAGCCTTCATCTTTCTTGGCATTGATATACCAAGCACCTTGACGGGCAGGCCAATGTTTTTCATCTAAATTCTGCGCTTTAATCAAACGGCGTAATAACCGCATCTGATCATCAGAATCTAAAATATTAAAATCGTCAGGCAGACGTGCATCTAAATAATGCGCGCGAAGCATACGGTGACATAAGCCGTGGAAAGTACCATTCCACATGCCAGCACTTGAACCATGCATTAATTCATTAATACGCCCCCGCATTTCTGCCGCCGCTTTATTGGTAAACGTTACCGACATAATCGAATATGGGGAAGCTTGTTCAACTGCCAACAACCAAGCAATACGATGCACTAGCACACGGGTTTTACCGCTGCCTGCTCCCGCCAATACTAAGTGATTACCCAACGGCGCAGCCACCGCCTCGCGTTGTTTATCATTGAGTCCATCTAATAGAAGTGAAACGTCCATCGCTATCTACTGGTTATTTATACAATGCTGGTGATTATACCAGCCCCAATAAAGATTGCTTCGGTATCTTTATTGCGATTTTCGCAAAATTCAGAAACACAAAAGCAACATATCAATTAAAATAATTAACATCTCAGTGTAATAAATTATGCGGTTGTCCTGTCTATTATTCTGAGAGCGTATTAACGCTATTAAAAAAACACCACATCACAGCAAACCAACACTTAATCATAATCAAGGAATTATCATGAAAAAGACCAATATTGCCTTAGCCTCAGTAATGACGGGATTAATTGCATTAGCGGGAACACTCGCGTCAACAGCAGCCGTTGCTGACGGAATGGACAAAAAAATGGCCAAAGAAAAATGTTATGGCGTCAGTAAAGCAGGTAAAAATGATTGCGCCACTAAAACCAGTTCTTGCGCAGGTTCAGCCAAAGAAGATGCTCAAAAAGATGCGTTTGTAGTTGTACCCAAAGGACTCTGTGATCGCCTCCATGGTGGTTCAACTAAGGAGGCGTAACTTAGTGGATTTTTCATCTCAGCAATCTATTGGGGTGGGCTTACGCTCACCTCATATTATTGAAATAATCACTCAACGGCCACAACTTGGGTGGTTAGAAATTCATAGCGAAAATTATTTCAACCCCCATTCCTTAGCACGCCAACAACTACGTCAATTACAATCAAATTACCCCATTAGCTGTCATGGCATTGGGCTGTCATTAGGCTCGGCCGATCCGCTTAATATTCAACATTTACAACAGCTCAAACAATTAATCACCGAAACAGAACCCTTTTTAATTTCAGATCATCTCAGTTGGAGTTCGGTTGATGGTCACTATTTTAATGACTTATTACCGCTGCCCTACACCGAAGAAGCGTTAGATAATTTTTGCGATAAAGTGATGCAAGTTCAAGATGTACTCCAACGGAAAATGTTAATTGAAAACCCATCGAGTTATTTGCAGTTTCAACACTCAACCATTCCTGAGTGGGAATTTTTAATGGCGGTACAACAACGAACGGACTGCGGGTTGTTATTAGATTTAAACAATATTCATGTCAGTAGTTTTAACCATGGTTTTGATTGCCAAACGTATTTAGCCGCGATCAATCCAGCTGTAGTACAAGAAATACACCTTGCTGGCTTTATTCGTAAACAGCTGCCTCAGGGTGAGATCTGGATTGATACTCATAGCCAACCTGTCAGTGATGAAGTATGGCAATTGTATCAACAGTGGATCCGTAATCATGGTAGTGAGACGCCAACCTTAATTGAATGGGATGCTGATATTCCCCCACTGGCAATATTATTGGCTGAAGCGAATAAGGCTCAAGCAATTATCGAGAAGGAGTACGCCAATGCCACCATCAGCAACCACGCCTAATTTGCAGCAATTACAACATCAATTTGCGGCGGCATTGCATTATCAACCACATGATTTAGCCACTACCGTCGTCAATGATCATTTCAGTGCAGAGCAACGGCTACAACTGTACTGTAATAATTTTATTATTGGCTTAACCGACGTTCTGGCAAGTGTCTATTCCACTGTGAGCGCCATGATTGGTGACGATTGTTTCAACCTCCTCGCGCGACAGCACATTCTTAATCATCCGCTACCACAAGGGGATGTCACCGTTTATGGCGCTCATTTTAGCGATACCATCGCCGCTCAACCGACATTGGTTTCCACTCGGCCTTATTTGGTCGACTTAGCGCGGCTAGAATGGCAACGTGATTGTGTCAGCCGCTTAGCTTGTCACGCTGGCAACCTACCGTTAGAGAAATTACGTCAACTCGAACATCAAGCTAGTCACATTACTCCGCAGCAATATTATTTTCATATTCCAATCTCAACTGACACCTTTAGCAGCCAATATGCGGTAGTGTCACTGTGGGAAATCGTTAATCAAACCAATGATGACCACCAACAACAGCAATTAGCGACATTAAATATTAATCAACCGCAAACCGCCCTGATACAACATTACCAATGGCAAATTTGGCAGCAACATGTCACGCCAGAATTAGTCACTTTAGTAACTGACTGTCAGCAGCAATGCCCAATTGCAGCCTTAACACCGACGCAATTAAATCTGCTACCACAGTTATTACACCACCACTTAATTGACGATATTCGTAAGGTGAATAGTGATGCTTAAATTTATTCGCACCATCGACGTTTTTTTTCAGCAGCTCGTACAACCATTACAACCACTATTATTACTTTTTTGCCGAGTATGGGTTGCCAGTGCGTTCTTTAAATCCGGACTGATCAAATATAACAGTTGGGATAGCACGCTCTATTTGTTTGAGTACGAATATCAGGTACCAATCTTACCTTGGCAATGGGCCGCCTATACTGGAACCGCAACTGAATTAATGGTGCCGATTTTTTTAGTACTCGGACTATTTACACGGCCGATGGCAATATTATTATTTGGCTTTAATGTGATTGCGGTAGTGTCATACCCCGCGTTATGGGCGCAAGGATTTTATGATCACCAATTATGGGGAATGATGTTATTAGTTACCGTATTTTGGGGCGCGGGAAAACTCTCAGTCGATCACTGGATAAATCAGCATTATCGTAATAGCAATATAATACCGTAAACGGCTGAGCACCCAACAAGGCTAATCGCGATGGGTGCTAAATCGTGGACATTTACTCTGCGGTTAAGCCGACCAATGGTAATAATTCAGCAAGCGCACTAATTTCAATATCAGGTAAACAATTACCCGTTGTCGACGTTAATACTCGCTGCTGATCGTTATACCAACAAGCTTGTAAACCATGTAGTTTGGCGCCAAAAACATCCGTATGCAGATGATCACCCACGTGCAAAATTTGTTCAGCCGGAATATTTAAATGATCAATGGCACAGGTAAATAAATCTGCTTCTGGCTTGGCTAGTCCATCACGTCCGGCTTGGTAAATGGCACTAAAATAATCGGCCAAACCAATCTTTTGCGGATCGACATTACCATTAGTGATCCCCACCAAGGGTAATTTCGCGCTCAGTAACGCTAACACGCGATGTGTTTCAGCGGGAACATCAACTTTATTGCGCTCAACCAATACTAACTCTAGCCCTTGGCAAGCCGCTAATTCAGCGTCTTTAAGTCGCCATCCTAACTGCATAAAGTTAATTTTTAACGCTTCATACCGCCATGCACTAACATCATGGATCAAACTAGAATCAACCGCGGCAAGTTGCTGCTTTAAGCGCTGCCAATCATCACGACTGATCACCATTGAAGCGGGTAATAGCTGAGCTAGCCAGTCAAACATCGCTTGTTCTGCACGTACAATCACCGGATGGTTATCATATAGCGTGTCATCAAGATCAAACGTAAGGGCATTAATCTGGCCTAACTGACGATAAAATTGCATGGTTGTTCCTAAACGTGATAAAGCATTAACGGCGTTTGGCGCGAGGATGAGCAGCATCGTAAACTTTGGCTAAATGCTGAAAATCAAGATGGGTATAAATTTGAGTAGTGGTTAAATTCGCATGGCCCAATAATTCTTGTACTGCACGTAAATCGCCACTGGATTCCAACATATGTGTCGCAAAACTATGGCGTAATTTATGCGGATTAATATGGCTTGATACGGCTTGCTTCTGACCCCATTCAGCCATTCTTTTTTGAACATTGCGGTTTGAAATGCGATGTCCAAGTTTAGACACAAACAATCCTGTTTCATCGGCATGGGCAATATTGCCACGTAACTTAAGCCAATTAGCAACCCATTCACGAGCTAAACCTGCAAATGGCACAATCCGTTCTTTATCACCTTT
Source organism: Photobacterium carnosum (assembly GCF_021236965.1). Classification (NCBI taxonomy): domain Bacteria; kingdom Pseudomonadati; phylum Pseudomonadota; class Gammaproteobacteria; order Vibrionales; family Vibrionaceae; genus Photobacterium; species Photobacterium carnosum. The sequence continues at coordinate 59,400 of NZ_WMDN01000016.1, forward strand.
ACCAATGACCCGTAAATCGCCTTTGGTTAAACTAATATCACGCACATTCAAATTAACTAATTCAGATAGACGTAAGCCAGCGCCATACATCAATTCCATTATCGCCCGATCACGAATGGCTAATGGATCGTCATCCTTAACATCAAGTAATTGATTCATTTCATCAACATCAAGATTTTTAGGTAATGGTCGCGCTTTACGTGGTGCAGATACCCCTTTGGCAGGATTGGCAGGCAATATTTGTTGACGCACTAAATAATCAAAAAAACTACGTAATGCAGATAACCGCATCGCCAAACTACTGGCTTTAAGACCACTACGCATCCCTTTACTGGCAATTTGCCGTACCCAACCTGCATCGACTTGTTGCCAGTTTTCAACCCCAAGTTCTAACAATTGTTCGGCTATACAGGTTAATTGGCGTTTATAATTTTGCTGTGTATGAATGCTAAATTCACGCTCACTGCGTAAATATTCATAAAAAAGCGCTAAAGGTTGTTCAAAACTTGGGGGAAGCGTAGTCACAGAAACCTCGGTCATTCGTGGCATTAATAATAATAACCACGATTAAATACTACTATTGAATAAATTGACCATCAAACACATGGGCAACAGGACCTGTCATAAATAACGGTTTGCCTTCACCCGCCCAACGAATATATAAATTACCACCCGGTAAGCAGACTTTAACATTTTCATCGAGTAAGCCTTGGCTCTGACCAATCGCAACCGCTGCACAAGCACCACTACCACAAGCTTGAGTTTCACCTGCACCGCGCTCATACACCCGTAATTTAACCGTACCGCGATCAATCACTTCCATGAAACCAGCATTAACACGATCAGGAAAACGTTCGTGTGACTCAAGTAATGGTCCTAATGTTTCAACAGCCGCAGTGTCAACATCATCAACAATAGTGACACAATGTGGATTACCCATACTAACCGCACCACAAAATAGTGTTTGCTCACCCACACGTAACAAATACGTTTTTTCTGCCTGCTTCGCTCGCATCGGAATTTTAGCAGGTTCAAAATTGGGCACACCCATATTGACCGTAACTTGGCCATCACTTTCGAGCTTTAACACCATTTTTCCCGCTTTAGTACTCACGGAAATATGATATTTATTAGTTAGTCCTTTCATTGAGACAAAGCGCGCAAAACAACGGGCACCATTACCGCATTGTTCAACTTCACTACCATCTGCATTAAAAATACGGTAGTGAAAATCCGTTTCAGGATCATACGGCGGCTCAACCACCAATAACTGGTCAAAACCAATACCACGATGACGATCGGCTAAACGGCGAATCGCATCGGGAGAAAAAAATACATTTTGCGTAACACAATCTACAACAACAAAATCATTGCCGAGCCCATGCATTTTGGAAAAGTTAATCTGCATGATGTTCCTTAATTATTAAGCTTCAGTTGCGACGACAATCATTCAACAAGATATTCATGCTGCCAAAGTTGCTCTAACGTTTCACGCGCACGCACTAAATGTACTTGTCGACCATCAACCATTACTTCAGCAACACGAGGACGAGAATTATAATTAGAGGCCATTACGAAACCATAAGCACCCGCAGACCTTACAGCAAGTAAGTCATTCGGTGCTAAACATAAATGGCGATCTTTACCAATAAAGTCACCGGTTTCACAAATAGGTCCCACTAAATCATAACACTGATGTTCACCCTGACGAGGGATCACAGGCACAATATCTTGCCATGCTGAATACAATGTCGGTCGAATCAAATCATTCATCGCCGCATCAATAATGGCAAAATTTTTATATTGAGTATGCTTTAAAAATTCAACTTTGGTCAGCAATACTCCAGCATTAGCAGCAATCGCACGCCCAGGCTCAAAAATTAATTCCAGCTCTGGATAAATGGCTAAACGAGACAATAAAGCGGTCGCATACTCAGCAGGTAATGGCGGTTGCTCATCGTTATACGTCACCCCTAAGCCACCACCGAGATCTAAATGTTTAATCTCAATCCCAACCGATTTCAATTCATCAACTAATGCTAACAAACGTTCAGTTGCATCAATAAAAGGTTTTACTTCCGTCAACTGTGAACCAATATGGCAATCCATTCCAACCACGTTAAGGTGCGGTAATTGCTGTGCTAATTGATATACTTCAAGCGCACGTTCACGCGCAATACCAAATTTATTATCGCGTAGCCCCGTTGAAATATAAGGGTGAGTATTGGCATCAACATCAGGGTTAATACGTAGTGAAATTGGGGCAATTTTCCCTAATTGACCCGCAACATAGTTCAAGCGTTCTAATTCAGGCTCAGATTCAACATTAAAACATTTAATTCCCAGCTCAAGTGCGCGTTCCATTTCTGCTATTGTTTTACCTACACCAGAAAAAACCACTTTAGCCGGATCGCCACCAGCAGCTAATACGCGCTCTAACTCGCCCAAAGACACAATATCAAACCCTGAACCTAAACGTGCGAGGACATTCAACACCCCAAGGTTAGAGTTCGCTTTTACCGCATAACAAATCAAATGCGGGTGAGTGGCGACCGCTTGATCAAAGGCATGCCAATGACGTTCTAACGTTGCACGAGAGTAAACATAAAGCGGTGTGCCATATTGTGTCGCTAACTCGGCCAATGCGACGTCTTCCGCCCATAGTTGTCCATCTTGCTGGTAATTAAAGTAATCCAATGCTTTCCTTCCCTGTCTTGTTGACTATTGAACTGCGACTAAATCATCATCGCAACAATATTATTGTGGTTGATGTTGTTGTGGTGCATCTTTTGGCATGTACAGTGGGCCACTTTGACCACAGCCAGTTAAAATTAACGATCCTAAGACCAAAATTGCTAATAAACCTTTGTGCATAATTCAAAGCCAGTGATAATCATTTCAATGACCTCTATAATCGCACCAAGAATAAGAAATGCAATAGGACGTAATAGTATGAATGATACTGAATTTCACCAACTGGCTGATCTGGCACTGATGCAAATCGAAGAAGGCATTGATGAATCAGGTGTAGATATTGAACCTGAAACTACAGGTAACGTACTAACATTAGAATTTGCCAACCGTAGCCAAATTGTCATTAATCGCCAAGAACCATTACATGAACTATGGTTAGCTTCAAAATCAGGTGGTTACCATTTTAAATACACCGGTAATGAGTGGCGTTGTACCCGTAGCGATAAAGAATTATTTGCGCTACTTAAACAAGAGTGCAGCATACATGCAGGTGAGACTGTCGCTTGGTAATGCGTTTTTCTCTAATAACTGCCATAAAAAAAGCCTTCAATAATAATGAAGGCTTTTTTTTAAATACATCATTATCAATATCGTTAATTTAAGCGAATACCATTATTTGTTGATTCACTATTATCTTGACGACGAGGAACTTGACCACTCTTAAACGGCAATACTTGTAACTCGCCTTTATCATTATGAGCAATATTGTAAAACTGCGGCAAATTAAAATTGATAAAATTAGCACTGTAACTAAAACGATCTTGTGATGAAGTATAGAAACGATTCACACCATGGACCATTTCATCTTTATTACCATTACACTGACGATACACTTCCATTTGATTGGTTTCATCTAGAATATAGATATTGAAACCTTGGTCACAATCTTCAAAAAAGAATTGAATCAAACCTTCACTGGCATAAGCATCAACAATTTCAGGCGGATGTGGTTCATCGGTTTTACCCATCACTACTTTCGGAATATCACTGACTTTATTTGATGAAATACAGCTATAGAAATCGACTGAATTTTCAAGTCGCTGTACTGAAACGCCACGACGTTCAAAGAATAAACCATACGTTTCATCAGCCATATGTACGGCTTTAAAACGACGGCGCTTTTCCTCTTCAACGGGTTTTAAGCGCATTTCAATACACTCAGCCACCAATTGATAAACCACATTACGAATTAAACCACGCATATGTTTGCTATAACAGAACACATCAATCGCTTCTGGAGGAATAGCATCGTGGTGCATTTTACCTAACATGGTTTTTAAAGCATCCAACATCGCATTTTTGCCACTGAAGTTTAGCGTTCGTACTTCATTCCACGAATTACGGTAAACCAAATCCACACTACCCACTAAGCATTTTTGCTCAGGGCCATAACTGAATATATCGGTGGTTTTAAAATCAAACCGTACTGAGCGATTTTTAAGCTCTGTGGTTGGATCGTTTTCTAAATTAACAAACAAACCTAATTGGCGAATCTCACACGGGCTTGATAATGCTTGTAGACCAGGGTGTGGACGACGAATTGGAAAGGTATTACGAATATCACTCACCAATTGATATAACTTGTCCAAATCCATATCAGCATTACGTGCCACCGTATGCAAATGGGTCGATTCTGTTAGCAAACCATTAAAATAACTCCACGCAACTAATTTAGATAAGTAGCGGTTATGCTCTAATGATGGTTGACCTAAAATATATTTCGCCTCTATCGGCTGCTTATATAAATACCAACCTGCAGTATTAGTTCGCCCTTCAGGTACCTGAATAAAGCTTAAATCAGGTTCATGTAAATCTGGCGATATTTGCGGATTTAATAACGTTACCTTACCTGGCAATACCTCAAACGCAGCATATAATTTACGCGCAAGAATACTGATATCTTCAGGACTAATAGCTGAAGTAATATCATTACGACGAGCAAAGCGAATAAGATTTCGATAACTAAGCATCAACGCATCAAGCAGCTCATTATGGGCCTGCTTAACCAGAGAGACCTTCCAATTACGGCGATTATCAAGTGCTGCGACAACATCCGTTGACCATTGCCATTGCTCAGTTAAATGTTGCAACGCCTGTCGACGCCACACTACCGAACCAGATGCGGGCTTGCGAGTTAATTTCTCATGGGTTTTAAGATAAAAACAACGACGCACCAAATCGAGACGACGATGATCATCAATGCGTTCTAAATAACGGGTTACTTTTTCAAGCATTAAATAGTAAGCATCCATACAGTATTCACTGCGATCTTCAGCAAAGAAACGACGCTTACCATCAAGGCTTAATAATTGTGTATGCGGGTATTCCCATGAATAAGCTTCAAGCAAAATAGCTTTTAATACCGATTTATACGGAGAATCGATACTTTTATATAACTGCCACAAACTGGAACCAAAATATTCTTCGGCAGGAATACGCATCAAGCCACCAAAATCAATCCATTGGTCGCGCTGAATATGCCCTTTCGCAACCAGATCATCGATATATTGGTCATAGCACTCTTCCATCTCTGGCGGCACCATAAACCATAATAGCGGTAATCCAGCCAAACACACGGCTGAACGATAAAATTCATCTAACAATAATAAATGCTGACTTGAGCCACAGTTTTCACCGGTCATGGCTTCAGAAAAATTTTCACGGAAACGGTTTTCGTCGATCAAAAAGAAGTTAGCTTCAACCCCTTGTTCCATCGCCCATTGAGAAACCAAGCTACATTTATTATCGAGAATTTCTCGGCTTTGACAGTTTAATGAAGTGGGGATGCACACCCAAATATCGAGATCGCTGGTGAGACTTTGTCCCATAGAAGAAGTACTACCCATGGCGTAAAGGCCAGTAATTGGGCAGTCGGTATCAGCAACCAAGATCGGGTCAATCGGCATTTTTGCTGTACGCGCACAATTATTAACAAATTGCTGTTGCACGTCAGTCACGACAAAATGCGCAATTCCCTGCGGCACTTGTTGATCAAGATACCCGGGCAAGGCTGGGTGGTTATAATGTAATAAGACAGGTAACAGATCAAAAATCTGTACCGACAGCTCACTCATTGCTAAACGCGCTCGTTCAATACGAAGCTCAGTCAATGAATCCAGTCTACCTTTTAGCGTCTTGATATAATTTTGCAAATTACTCTTCCAAGAGCTAGCAGTGTTAGTGCGGCCCGCAGTTTTGCCATTAATAGCGTAAATTTTATTCGAAATGAGAAAAAAACGTGATCAATGTATCATTTTTAATGCCGACGGTAAAGATAATGCCAAGCATGCCCAATAACAACTGCCTCTGATTCATCCATAATCGTCAGACCCTACATCGTCGTAATAACTAACAATCAACAATATTGTTGTAATAAGAAATCAATCAACGACTTATTGCGATAAATATCACATTTTTTAGGAATATTAGCTACACAATAACGCTTGGAATCAGGAACCGCAATACACGAATTATCATCCATGCTTAGGTAGTGGTACGATACTAAGCAGAAAAAATAATAACCTAGGTTAACGGACCCTATTTACTATGATAACAACTCAACCGATTCGCATTGCTACACGCAAAAGCCCATTAGCTATGTGGCAAGCAGAATTTGTCAAAGCTGAACTTGAACAAGCTCATCCAGGTCTCGTTGTTGAGCTCTTACCTATGGTAACAAAAGGCGATATTATTTTAGATACGCCTTTAGCAAAAGTGGGCGGAAAAGGCCTCTTTGTTAAAGAACTCGAAATCGCAATGCTTGAAGGTCGCGCAGATATTGCGGTGCACTCAATGAAAGACGTGCCCGTTGAATTTCCTGAAGGACTTGGCTTAGTCACAATTTGTGAACGTGACGATCCACGCGATGCGTTTGTTTCTAATAAGTACGACTCAATCGATGATTTGCCTCAAGGTGCAATTGTCGGCACATCAAGCTTACGTCGTCAGTGCCAATTACGATCTCAACGTCCCGATCTGATCGTTAATGACCTTCGAGGCAATGTGAATACCCGTCTACGTAAGCTCGATGAAGGCCAATATGATGCCATCATTTTAGCAGCGGCGGGCCTAAAACGCCTTAAAATGAATGACCGTATTCGCTGTGAAATTGCCCCAGAAACTAGCCTACCCGCAGTGGGTCAAGGTGCTGTTGGCATTGAATGTCGTTTGGATGATCAACACGTACGTCAATTGCTAACACCGCTTAATCACCAACCAACAGCGACGCGGGTTCTGTGTGAGCGTGCGATGAATAATCGCCTTCAAGGTGGTTGCCAAGTGCCGATTGGTAGCTATTCAGAACTGCAGGGCGATATGATTTGGTTACGTGCGTTAGTGGGTGAACCTGATGGCAGTATCATTGTTCGCGCTGAAATTAGTGGCCCAATTGCAAATGCTGAACAGTTAGGTGAAACCTTAGCGGATGAATTATTAGCCAAGGGCGCTAAAGATATCCTTGACCGTTTATACGGTAACGCCTAATGACCGTGCTGATCACCCGTCCTGCACCAGAATGCGATCAATTAGTCGCACGACTTAATCAAGTGGCGATCAGCGCTATTGCTCAACCTTTACTCGAGGTGAAGCAAGGCAAATATATAAATAAATTAATAGAACAAATTCAACAACTGCAACAGGGTGATTATGTCATTGCAGTTAGTTATCATGCAGTACGTTTTGCAGCTGATTACTTGATTTCACAAGGTGCAGAATGGCCAAAAAACATGCATTATATAGCCGTTGGCGATAAGACAGCAGCTGCTTTAGCACATGCCTGTCAACAACCAGTGAGTTCACCTAAAGGTAGTCATGATAGCGAAGCACTATTAGCCCTACCTGAACTGGCTAATATTCACCAACGTAGAGTATTAATCTTACGAGGTAATGGTGGACGCGAATTAATCTATCAAGCATTAACCGCTCGCCAAGCTCAAGTCAGCTATTGTGAAACTTATCAACGATGCTGGCTTGCTCTCGATGCAACACGATTAGTCCAACAATGGCAACAACAGCAAATTCACGCTCTAGTTGTCACAAGCAATGAACAATTAATATACTTAACGGGATTGATCCCAATTGAGGATTTGACTTGGCTTTATAATTGCCATCTTTTCGTACCAAGTCAACGAATCGCAGACCAAGCATCGACACTTGGCTACAGACATATTTCCACCGTGGGAAGCGCCGCTAATCAGGCCTTATTCACGTTCCTAAAAAGCAACGTAAGCTAACGGAATAATTAGGATGACAGACAAAACAACCAACACAAACTCAACTGCAGCGCCATCATCGAAAGAAAAGCCTGCTGTTAGTGCCTCAAAAAATAGTACTTCAAACACAACCAAAACAGCACCTGCTGCTAAACAAAAAAAAGCAGGTAGCAAAACCGGTTGGGTTGCGATTGCGCTGGTATTAGCACTGGGTGGTGGCCTTTACTATCACGGTCATCAGCAAGGTCTACAGCAGCAACAGCAAGTTGCCGCTTTACAGCAACAAATTGTGACCATGAAAGCCGCCATGCAAGCTGACCAACAGCAAACTATTTCAATGATGAATGACGAACTTAGCACTGCCCAGCAGAAAGTTGAGCAAGGCATTAGCCAACAACAAAAATCCATTGATTCAATTCAAACGGCGATTGCTGATTTAAAAGGCCAAGAGCCTAACGATTGGTTATTAGCAGAAGCTGATTACTTGGTTAAAATGGCTGGCCGTAAGCTATGGTTAGAACATGACGTTACCAGTGCAACGTTATTATTAGAAGCGGCAGATCATCGTATTGCAGAGCTTAACGACCCAAGCCTTAAAGGTCTTCGTCAAGCAATGAGCAATGACATTACGGCATTAAAATCAGTCACAGTGGTTGATCGTGATGGTATCGTATTGCGTCTTAATAGCCTAGAAAACAGTATTGATAACTTACCATTAGCCAATGCGATTTTAGCTAAAGCTGAGCCACAACAAAATCCAACCGTTAGCCAATCTGTTAATGATTGGAAAAATAATTTAATGACGTCACTTAAAAACTTTGGTGAAAATTTCATTACTTACCGCAAGCGTGATGGCAGTGTTGTACCGTTACTATCACCGCAGCAAGATTTCTATCTTCAGCAAAATATCACCAACAAACTTGAGACAGCTATCGCCGCTGTATACCGCGATCAAGGTCAAGTCTACCGTGATTCAATTGCCACAGCGATCAAGTGGTCACAACAATACTACGACTTATCATCACCAAAAACTCAAAGCTTTATTGCTGGCCTACAACAACTAGAACAACAAAATGTTGCGGTTGATTATCCCGCTAAGTTGCAATCACAAGCATTGATCACTCAACTAGTGAATCAAGTGTTACGTAATAAAATGACTACTCTTAGCGAACCTGTTGCAGTGAAAGCAACCCAACCTGCACCTAAAAATGCAGAGCCTGCAGTAAAAAAAGTAGTTAAAAAACACATCAAACAAGCAACAATTGCAGAAAACACACCAGCCGATAATAAAGCAGTCGTGACTTACACCACTAAAGAGGAAACCAAATAATGATTAAATTGTTGTTATTGGTCATCGCTCTGATTGCCGGTATCATTGTCAGCCCTGATCTTGCTGGCCATCAAGGCTATGTATTGATCTCGTTTGCCAATCAAACCATTGAAATGAGTTTAACCACACTTATTATTGTGGCGATAGCTATCGTCGCGATCTTCTTCGTGCTTGAATTTATTTTACGTCGCTTGTTTTCTTTTGGTAGCTCAACCCGTGGTTGGTTTAGTGGCCGTCAAGTTCGCAATGCGCGCCGTAATACCGCTGAAGGACTATTGAAGGTTGCTGAAGGTGATTGGAAAATAGCTGAAAAAATGCTGTTTAAATCGGCTAAATATAGTGATGCACCGATTCTAAATTACTTAGCTGCCGCAGAAGCCGCGCAAGGACTGGGTAAAACCCAACAACGCGATCAATATTTGCAACTAGCAGCAGAGCAAGACACGGAAAGCCTTGCAGTAGCATTGACTCGCGCTAAGCTTCAAATTCGTCAACAACAATTTGAACAAGCACTCGCGACCTTACAAGATGTGCAGCCAACCAGCCCGCATAACCCAATGATACTGAGCCTATTAAAGCAGTGTTACTTACAATTAGAAGATTGGAAAGCACTGCAAGTATTGCTACCCCAATTAACCAAAGCGGATGTAATCACTGCCGCAGAAGCCACCCAACTGCATCTTCAAGCACAATGTGGTCAACTGCACCATCTTAGCCAACAAAACGGCAGTGATGGATTAATGGGTTACTGGAACAGTCTCAATCGTAAAGATAAACACAATCCAGCTCTCGTAGCGTGTTTTGTTAAAGAGATGATAGTTCGCCATGCTGATTCCGATGCATTTCCTATCTTGCGCGATACCGTTAAGAAAAACCCTGAGCCAGCGTTAATTAGCTTAATGCCACAATTAACGCTGCCAGATCGTCATCCGGCCATTGTGAGCCTACAAGATTTATTAGCCAACAACGGTAATAATCCAGCCTTACAAAGTGCATTAGGGCAGATGTTAATGGCAGATCAACAATGGCAACCTGCTAAAGAGCACCTAGAAAAAGCGATCGCATTACGTCCTGACGTTACCGATTATGCTCACCTTGTTGCAACGCTTGAACAACTTGGCGACACACAAGCCGCAGCTGAAGTTTCTCGTCAAGCGCTACAATTAGCAAAACCCGATCAAGCTTAAATTTCAAGCCTGAAAAAGCGCCTTAATGGCGCTTTTTTTTCGTCTAAATAACAACTTTAACATTTACTTGTTTCTATATGTAAACAGCCATTACAAGGTATATCCACCCCATTGCTCTTAACCAACAAACACTATTCAATAGCAGCTTACCCCTTTTTATTTAACATTTGGATAACTGTTATGGATATGCTTCCTTGGATCATTGTTTCAGGTATTGTAGTATCTGTGATTGTTGGCGTAATGATGGCTGTATTAATTAAACACGCTGATTAATAAACAAACACTAATAAAAAAGCCTCCCAGTGGGAGGCTTTTTTACACATAACCATTAAAACATTCATTCTAAATCATGATATTAATTCGAGCGTTTGTTTCGTCTTACGTAATTGCTTATCAAATTTCTTTACTACTTTAGCCGCTTTTTTTAAGAGCTTATTTTTTTTCTTAGCTAACTTTTTCAGTTTATCTGTCTGCTCTAACAACCTCTCTGACTGTTCAAGCTCATCTGTCTGCTCAGCAATTATTACTCTTTCAATTCGACGTTGCTCAACCGCGGTTGGCATTGGTAAGTAGTGAACATTAATCATATCAGGAGCAGGGGCTGCTGAAGCTACCAACGTCACTATAGATGGTACTATTGGTGTTAATGTCGCGGCCGTTGATGACGCAGTATTAGTTAAGCGGCTTGGTTTACACAAGTAGTCTTTATCACTTGCAACCCTCGTACAGGTTGCACAAATAAATTTAGGCTCACTGACAATCTTAATGATCGTCGCAAATTGATCCGCAATTTCAGCACGACGATACTTACACAACGACTTTACCATCAATATACCCTCACTACAGCTCACCAAAACCACGACATTAAACGATAATGATTCGTAATTCCAGCGATGTATGCTATACCGATTTCAATGGGGGCATTATTATTTTAGATCGTCATTATTTTTCATGCCGGCTTTAACATAAATATCAAACCGATTTTTCTTAGTCTCAATCGCCATCGAAGGCTTCGCATTTGCTAAAAATTCAGCATAATCCGGACGCTTAACCACAATTCGTTTAGTGGCCAACGCATACGCTGGCGCAAACAATTCATCGGCATCTAAATCAGCACCAACCAGTGTTTGGAATACGCGCATTTCTTTTTTCACTAATGCCGATTTCTTTTTATGTGGATACATCGGATCTAAATAAATCACTTCAGGAGCAACAAAATCTTTATCAGCGGCTAACTGCAATAAAGCATCTTGGCTCGATGCATGTAATAACTGCATCCGCTCACTGACCCAATGACCAATTTCAGGATCAGCTTTAGCGCGAGCTAAACCATCATCAAGTAACGCTGCCACCACCGGATGACGCTCAACCAATTGTACCTTACAGCCCAATGATGCTAATACAAACGCATCGCGGCCTAAACCGGCGGTTGCATCTAATACCGTTGGGGTTAACCCATTTTTTAGCCCTACCGCTTTAGCAATCGCTTGACCACGACCACCACCAAATTTACGACGGTGTGCCACTGCACCGCTGGCTAAATCAACAAATACAGCACCAAGTTTAGGCTCATCTAACTTACGCAGCTCTAATTGGTTAGCGGTTAACACTAACGCAAAGCAGCTGTGTTCGTCATGCGTCAATCCCCAGCGGGCGGCAAGTTGATCTAATTCAGGCTGACGTTGAGGAACTTCACAAAGTAAGGCTAGTTGCACTGCATTCTCCGATATCAAACAATATCTATCTCACTCATTATTGGAGATAGAAGCTATAGGCGGCGAATTATAGCACTACAAATCAAGCTTGGCTCTGGTATCACAACCTAACATAAGGATAAGATAGACCATGCTATTAGCCAGTGAATAACTTACCTCGCTAGAAAGGAATTGTGATGAATATAGCTGTTCGCATCGATGATTTAGATCGCGACATTCTTAATGCGTTAATGACAGATGCACGAGTGCCCTACGCTGAAATGGCGAAACGCTTCAATGTCAGCCCAGCCACGGTGCATGTTCGTGTTGAAAAAATGCGAGCCTCTCAAATTATTACTGGCACCGAAGTAATCGTTAACCCCAAATTATTAGGCTATGACGTGTGCTGTTTTATTGGCATCAACCTTTATGCTGCGCGTGATTACCACTCTGCGCTTGAAAAGCTTAATCAACTCGATGAAGTTGTCGAAGCATATTACACCACGGGAGCTTACAATATTTTCGTTAAATTAATGTGCCATTCAATCGAAGAATTACAGCACGTACTGATTAATAAACTGCAAGTGATTGAAGAAGTACAATCAACTGAAACCTTAATTTCACTGCAAAACCCGATCAATCGAAACGTGAAACCGTAGCGATAATTTTCCATAAAAAAAGCGAGCCAAAGCTCGCTTCTTATTACTCTAAAAATAAAGACTATTTTTTCAAGTTTAATCCACGCTCAGCGCCTTCTGCCGCCAACCACTCTGCCACTGTTTTCGCAAAATAGGTCAACACACCATCAGCTCCAGCACGCTTAAAGCACATTAATGATTCCATCACGGTTTCACGCTCTTTAAGCCAACCATTTTGAAAAGCCGCCATATGCATCGCATATTCACCAGACACTTGGTAAGCATAGGTAGGTACTTGTAGCTCAGATTTTACACGACGTACCACATCTAAATATGGCATCCCCGGCTTCACCATCACCATATCAGCACCTTCGCTGATATCCATTGCCACTTCATGCAACGCTTCATCACTATTGGCTGGATCCATCTGGTAAGTTTTTTTATCACCACCTTTAAGATTAGCCGTAGAACCAACTGCATCACGAAACGGGCCATAGTAATTCGACGCATATTTAGCTGAGTAAGCCATAATTTGCGTATTAATATGACCCGCTTGCTCTAGTGCTTCACGGATTGCGCCAATGCGACCATCCATCATGTCAGAAGGAGCAATAACATCAGCCCCCGCATCAGCATGAGATAACGCTTGTTTGATCAAAATATCCGTGGTGATGTCATTAAGTACATAACCTTCATCATCAATAATACCGTCTTGACCATGAACCGTGAACGGATCTAAAGCCACATCGGTGATCACACCTAACTCAGGTACATGCGCTTTTAAAGCACGTACTGCAGTTTGCACTAAACCATCAACGTTATACGCTTCTTCTGCTAATTCAGATTTAAACGGCTGTGATACAACGGGAAATAACGCAATTGCAGGCACACCAAGACTGGCGATATACGCGGCTTCTTCTAACAATAAATCAATTGATAAACGCTCAATACCCGGCATTGAAGCCACACTTTCGCGACGATTAGTGCCTTCAAGGACAAACATCGGATAAATAAGATCATTAACTGATAACTGGTTTTCCGCCATCAAACGACGACTAAAATCATGCTTACGAACTCGACGCATACGACGTCCAGGAAACGCACCTTGAATAGATACTGACACGGTAAACTCCTTACAGATTAATGAATATTGATAGTATCACTCACACCACAAAGGTGGGATCAAATTACAAAAAAAGCTTGGCTAACTTGGTAAGAATTATTAACAACGTCGGCTGTTGATTCACCACGACACTCAGCAATGACGGCTGCAATATGCGGTAAATACAGGGGTTCATTACGACTTGATTTTGGCTTGGGGCGATAATCACGTGGCAATAAATAAGGACCATCGGTTTCAATCATTAACCGTTGGCTTGGAATATCTCTCACTATTTGACGCAACTCAGTACCACGGCGCTCATCACAGATCCAACCAGTAATGCCAATATGTAAATCAAGTGCCAAACAATCATGTAACTCTTGTCGTGAGCCAGTAAAACAGTGCACAACCGCAGCTGGTAATTTATCACGCCATGGTTTTAGAATGGCTAAAAAGCGTTCATGCGCATCACGGCAATGCATAAATACTGGCATGTTTAACTCTGCAGCTAACGCCAATTGAGCTTCAAACACCGCTTCTTGTTGCGAACGCGGTGAAAAATCCCGATTAAAATCCAACCCACACTCACCAATGGCAACTACTTGTGGCAATTGCGCTAAAGCACGAATTTGTGGCAAGGCGAAATCTGTCACCGATGTTGCATCATGTGGGTGAACACCAGCAGTGCTATAACAATAATTAGGCCATTGTTGTGCCAGTTGCTGAGCGGCAATACTTTCTTCGATACTGGTGCCAGTAATGACCAGTCCTGTCACCCCGACCGTTTTGGCGCGAGCAATAACATCGGCGCGATCTTTATCAAAGCGACTATTGGTAAGGTTAATGCCAATATCTATCATTTCTTTTCCATCCTTTGATGAACACGTATTCACTGCAGTATATCGAGCTCGGTATTGACTGACTATGCGATAATCACACCAATATGCAGACACAAAAAAACCGACACTAAGGTCGGTTTTGTTCATCATCACAGGGTATAAACCCTATTCTTTGCTGATGCTCTTTACGTCTTGCTGTTCATCTTCATCGTCATATTCGTCTTCATCATCTTTACGAATGTAAAAACGTGAGAAGAATAAACCGACTTCAAAGAGCAAGCACATCGGAATAGCTAACAAAGTCTGAGATAAAATATCAGGCGGTGTTAACAACATACCGACCACAAACGCGGCCACGACAATGTATGGGCGTTTACTGCGTAACGTTTCAGGATCGGTAGCACCGGTCCAACACAACAGAATAATCGCTACAGGGATCTCAAATGCAATACCGAACGCCATAAATAACGACAATACGAAATCGAGATAACTAGAAATATCTGTTGCAACTTCAACCCCTTGCGGAGCGACGCTGGTAAAGAACTTAAACACCAATGGAAACACAACAAAATAAGCAAACGCAACACCGGCATAGAACAGCAATGAGCTGGAAACCAGTAATGGCATAATAAGCTTACGTTCATGCTTGTATAAACCTGGCGCTACAAAAGCCCACAGTTGATACAAAATCATTGGTACAGCAATAAAAACAGCGGTAACTAAAGTGAGTTTTATCGGTGTAAAGAACGGTGACGCAACATCCGTTGCAATCATAGTCGCACCAATTGGCATACGTTCAACCAAAGGTGCAGCTACAAACGCGTAAATGTCTTTCGAAAACCAAACAATACAGACAAAAACCACCAGCACGCTGATGAGAGAGCGCAGAATCCGTGTACGCAGCTCAAGTAAATGGCTGAATAACGGCTGCGAATCTTCGACAGTCGACATAGTGATGTAATTTATTCCTGCTTATTAGAAGTCGTTGCTGAGGGTTGCTCGCTTTTATCAGCATAGGGACGTTGCACATCAGAAGCGACTTTTTTAAGTTCATCAACCGACTCTTGCAATTCAGGCGCAATGTCCTTCATTCCCATTTGCTCAGCTTTTTTTAAATTGGCTTGCAGTTCCTGAATTTTCAGTTCCTGAGTCAATTCATCTTTGACTGAGTTTGCCATATTACGGGCAGCACCTATCCACTGCGATACAGTACGTATCGCAACGGGTAGACGTTCCGGCCCCAGTACTACCAATCCCACCACGGAGATCAGCACTAACTCCCAGAACCCGATATCAAACACGTCTTAAACCTGCTCTTTGTCTTTTTGACTCGTTTTGGTCTGATCAGCGGCTTGCTGCTCATCCGTAATTTTCTTTTGCTCAAAATCTGCATCAGTGGTTTCTTTTTTAGCTGCTGATGCTGAATCTTCATCACCAATCGCTTTTTTGAAACCCTTAACAGCAGAACCTAAGTCGCCACCCAATGTGCGTAACTTCTTAGTGCCGAACAACAGAACAATGATCAGTGCAATAATTAACAATTGCCAGATACTGATACCACCCATGCTTACTTTACCTCAGCTTTATGTGGTTAATAACGGAGTGCGCTGTTACACGCAACTATAAGTATAGGCGAAACCTGCGGCAACTATTGTCGACAGGCTCGCCATCCCAGTAACCAAAATACCGTGCCTGATCCCGCTGCAATAGCAGGATAGGTGGTAACATGATCACCGAAAAGTATGGCAGCACACACCATCATGGTGGCACCAATACCAAAATAAAATCTTGCCTTACCTTGGTTACGCCGACTATCCATGAAATTATCATAGAGTGTATCGAGTCGTTGATTCATAACCTTGCCTTGGCGCAAACTGTCGTAAAGTAATTCAGGTAACTCTGGTAACTTTTCAGCCCAAAATGGCGCTTTATTCTTTACTGCATCAATAATGGCTTGTGGGCCAACTTGACGAGACATCCAGTCTTCTAAAAACGGTTTCGCTGTCGCCCATAAATCAAGTTGTGGGTACAACTGTCTACCAAGACCTTCGACATAAAGTAAGGTCTTTTGTAATAGCATTAACTGCGGTTGTACTTCCATATTAAATCGCCGAGCAGTATTGAATAAATTCAACAACACATGGCCAAATGATATTTCACACAACGGCTTTTGAAAAATAGGATCGCACACCGAACGAATCGCCACTTCGAATGCATCAACATTGGTATCTGCGGGCACCCAACCTGAATCAACATGTAATTCGGCAACTTTACGGTAATCTCGATTAAAGAAAGCCAATAAGTTTTCAGCCAAATAACGCTTGTCATCACGATTAAGTGTACCGACGATACCACAATCCAACGCTATCCATTGTGGATCATGTGGGTGCTCATAGGAAACAAAAATATTCCCTGGGTGCATATCTGCGTGAAAGAAACTATCACGGAACACCTGAGTAAAAAATATATTTACTGCATTTTCTGATAATAATTTTAAATTAGTACCATTGGCTTTTAATGCTTCTAGGTTAGAAACCTGAATCCCATAGATCCGTTCCATTACTAACAAATTAACACTGCTGTAATCAGTGAAAACTTCCGGTACATAGAGGCTATCATCACCTTCAAAATTACGTCGAAGTTGGATCCCATTCGCCGCTTCTCGCATTAAATCCAATTCATCGAGTAAGGTTTTTTCATATTCCCTTACCACTTCAACCGGACGTAATCGACGCGCTTCTGGTTGCAGTCGAGAAACTATCTCGGCCATCCTGTACATCAACTTAATATCGGCTTCAATAATCGGACGAATATCAGGACGAATGACTTTAAATACAATTTCGCGACCATTTTCTTTCATCGTCGCGGTATGCACTTGTGCAATCGAAGCTGATGCTAACGCGACTTCATCAAAATCATCAAACCATTGCTCTACCGGACCACCCAATGATGCTTCAATAGTACGTTTTGCCAACTGACCATCAAACGGGGCCACCTGATCTTGCAGTAATGCCAGTTGATCTGCAATATGTGGAGGAAACAAGTCACGCCGAGTCGACATCATTTGACCAAACTTGATCCATACTGGCCCAAGTTCTTGTAATGCTAACCGTAGTCGCTCCCCTAAAGGTTTATCTGGATACTGGTTTTTAATCCAAAATAACGACTTTCGTAATTTTTTTGGTAATTCTGAACGTGGATCTTGTGGAATAAAATCATCCAAACCATAACGTAATTGTACTTCAATGATACGGTAAAGACGTTTGAATTCACGAATAGTCATCATGGCTATTATCGCTCAAGTAACTGATTTAATCGGGCCTCAAAACAGGCCACATCTGATCTCAAGTCATCAACTTGATCAGCAAAGTAAGCTATTTCTAATGGTTGTGGAAATAACTTCCACTCTTCCGTTAGTGTTTGAGCTAAATTTCGCTGGCGCTTAAGTAACCGCTGCTGAATAAACTGACCACTCGATTTCACTCCACTAACAACAGTATGAGCAATAACATCACCACTATAGTGCGACAATTTTTCTTCAATATCGGGTTTTAAGCCGCTCAACAAACTCGAAAAATGTTGCGCTAATTGTAGATCACCTTCAAGGGATAACTTATCGGCTTTAATTAGCTGGGTCACATTAGCTTGTTGACGTAATTCAGGTAATGCCGTTAAATTTAGCGCCAATTGACAATCAACATCCCCTTCATAAACCGCTAGTACATCAATTTGCTGACTAAAAATAAAATATAACGTTTTGCCAAATTCATTCAGAATCACGCTAATCACTTTGCCGCGTAAGCGTGATAAACGACGCTGACTATCAACATCATCTTTTACTAACTGATTAAGCGCCGTTTCTACTGCGCCAGTAACAAATGCATCTATTGGCATAGGGAACCTCAGAACTTATAACCACGGTGCAAAGCAACAATACCGCCAGTTAAATTGTAATAAGTAGTCTGATCAAACCCAGCGTCGTCCATCATACCTTTCAACGTTTCTTGATCAGGGTGCATACGAATAGATTCAGCTAAATAGCGATAACTTTCGCTATCATGTGCAATGATTTCACCGATTTTAGGCAATAAATGAAATGAGTAAGCATCATATATTTTTGATAAAGGCTCTAAAATTGGCTTAGAAAACTCGAGTACTAACAATCGACCACCGGGTTTTAATACGCGGTACATCGAACGTAAAGCTTGTTCTTTATCCGTAACATTACGTAAGCAGAAACTGATCGTAATACAATCAAAATAATTATCAGGAAAAGGTAACTCTTCTGCATTTGCTTGCACGTAACCAACATTACCCACAATGCCACTATCACGCAGTTTACTACGCCCAACCTTTAACATTGAATTGTTAATATCCGCTAGAATCACCTGACCACTATCACCGACCATACGCGAAAATTTAGCGGTTAAATCACCGGTACCACCGCCTAAATCAAGTACTCGTTGGCCACGGCGCACACCACTACAGTCAATCGTAAAACGCTTCCAAACGCGATGAATACCCATCGACATTAAATCATTCATAATGTCGTACTTTGCCGCTACTGAATGGAATACTTCAGCAACCATGGTTGCTTTTTCCTCTTTGGCTACGGTACGAAAGCCAAAGTGGGTGGTGTCTTGTGTGGTGTCCGTCATGCTCAATCCATTATGTGTCCTCGCGCTCATTCTATTATCACAATAAAATAGCTACTGAGGATTAAATTCATTTATTCAACTGGCTTAGTGTACTTGATGGTTGTCGTTTGCTCA
Organism: Photobacterium carnosum; assembly: GCF_021236965.1. NCBI lineage: Bacteria > Pseudomonadati > Pseudomonadota > Gammaproteobacteria > Vibrionales > Vibrionaceae > Photobacterium > Photobacterium carnosum. The sequence goes on from NZ_WMDN01000016.1 coordinate 78,926, forward strand.
AAGTGGTTTACTCTTTAAGCACTACAAATCAGATTCCGTTGTTGAGGTTATATGTGAAAATCCTCTCGCATCATGCAGTTGTGACTGTGATTTTTCAACTAATTGCGGGCTAATATCACGCTTCACTTCTACCCCTAATAACTTGAAGCTTTCAGCTTGGCGAATAATATTCCCCCGTCCACTAACTAACTTATTCATGGCGCTATGATAACTTTGGCTAGCTTTATCTAATGACGAACCTAATCCTTCCATATCCGTCACAAACAAGCGTAATTTGTCGTATAACTTACTCGCTCGATCAGCAATTTCTTTAGCGTTTTGATTTTGATTTTCGTTACGCCATAAATTATTAATGGTTCTCAGTGCCACCAACAAAGTAGTTGGACTGACTAGCATAATATTGAGATCCATCGCATCACGAATCAATTTAGGATCAGCAGCAATCCCAGCTTGAAAAGCAGGTTCAACCGGAATAAACATCAATACATAATCGAGACTTTGGACGCCATGTAGCTGATGATAATCTTTGCGGCTTAAACCTCGCATGTGCGCTCGCATTGAAGCAATATGCTCACTCATTGCCAGTTCCCGCTCTACCACGGTGTCAGCATTAAAGAACCGTTCATAAGCAACCAATGACATTTTAGCATCCACTACGACATCTTTTTGCTGAGGTAAATGCACCACTACATCCGGCTGATAACGTTTGCCATCTTCATTTTCAAGGCTCACTTGGGTTTGATATTCATGCCCTTCACGTAATCCCGATTCGGTTAATACCCGCGCTAATACCACTTCACCCCAATTACCTTGCGCTTTGTTATCACCTTTAAGGGCTTGAGTCAGATTAACCGCTTCCTGCGCCATCTGTTCATTAAGCTGTTTAAGATGATTAATTTGATGCACTAGAGTATGACGTTCGCGGGATTCTTGAGTGAAGTTATCGTTAACTTGTTTTTTAAAACTTTCTAATTGCTCTTTCAATGGCATCAATAAACTCTGAAGACTGATTTTATTCTGCTCATCGACGCTACGGGTTTTATGTTCAAACAATTTATTAGCAAGGCTTTCAAATTGCACCCGTAATCGTTCTTCGGCATTTTCTAGTAGCTGAATTTTTTCTTCGGCTGATTTTTGTTCTTCAAAATGACGCGCATCTTGCTCGCGTAAATCGGCTTCAAGACGAGCATTAATGACACGAGCATTATCTAACTGTGTAGATAAATACTGTTTTTCATTTTGAAGGGCTTCAAAATGGCGCATTTTTTCAACCGCAGCCGATAAATTACCATGCAGTTGTCGAATTTCATGGGTCAAGCGATCACGTTCATCATCCATCTGTTCGAGTTCTTGATTACGTTCGTTTAACTGCTGTTGTAATTGCTGCTCACGTAATTGCAATAACCGTGTATCAGCCTCGGCTTGCTGCTGATGTAATTGCAATGTTTGTTCAAAACGTCCTTTTAACCATAGCATGGTAATAACACTAGCAACTGTCGCGCCAGAGATTGCCGCCAATAGGGAAATCACACCGCCACTCAACCATTCCGTCATATCAAATACTCTACAAAAACCACAAATCCATTTCTGTGGTAAGGCTAAGTCGATACTGGATAAATGTCCAGTTCAGCGGTTTTCATTGGTGATACTAACCTAGCATTCTTTCTAATTGTTACATTCAAACCTAACTTTAATTGCCATCACCACATAAAAATAAAGCCTGTCAGTTTATCACTAACAGGCTCAATAACTGTTGATTCTCTATCTCAAAACAGCAATAACGTTATTCGTTAGTCACTGGAGCTTGATACCAGCTTTTTCCCCATTTTGACCATAAAACAAATAGCCCAGGGATCAATAACCACATTTGTAATGTCATCAACATTGGTGTCGCGAGATCAAGACGTTGAGTCAAACTCACCATCACTCCAGCACCACTCATCTGAAATAAACCTAATAGTGCTGCCGCAGTACCGGCACGATCACCAAACGGTGCTAATGCTTTACCTGCAGATGATCCCAATACAAACGCAAATCCAAATGAACAGATAAAAATAGGCACCATAAAGGCCCATGCCTGATTAATCGAGCTTAGTACCAACATTAATCCACCAGCAACCGCTAAAATAATCAGTCCAGCTTGTAATGTGCCACGAGTGCCAAAACGATCCATAAATTTCGGAGCCACCATACAAGCAATGATATTCAACGCCGCATTAATGCCAAACCATAGTGTAAATTGGTTCATATCGGCCCCAAGATGACTCATCAACCATACAGGTGCGGAAGTCACATACGCTAAAATGACTGCCATCGCTAACATACATAAACTCGCATGGTATAAAAATGTCGGCTCACGCAAAACTGACCAATAACGACTTAAACTCAACGTTGAACCACTAACATGGGTATTCGCCGGACGAGTCTCTTTAAACATCGTCATAATGAACAGCCCTGCCACTAATGCAAATCCCGCCATAAAACTAAAGTTCGAACGCCAACCAAACTCGTGGGTTAACCAAGTACCTAACAAGGGTGCTAAAGCGGGAATAAAACAGATTGCACCATTTAAATAACTGATCATACGACCACTTTTTTCTGCACCAAAGCTATCACGCACACCAGAAAAAGCGGCTACCGACGTTGCACAAGCACCAAAACCTTGTAATAAACGCGCCGTTAATAGCATATCTAAGCTGGTCGCTAAATACGCCATTAAAGCACTAAAGCCATAAATCACAATACCAGCTAATGCAATCGGTCTACGTCCAAAGCGATCTGCTAATGGTCCGGCTAATAATTGCCCTAAACCAAGGCTAAACATAAACAATGTCACTGTATCTTGGACACGTACAGCACTCACCCCAAAACTATCAGCAATAGCAGGAAAAGCAGGTAAATAAATATCAATAGCCAACGGGCTAAATAACACCAAAACCACCATTAAAGTGACTAATTTGGTATCTGTAGAAGGGGTTGTTAACGAAGTCATATGACGTTCCTAAAAGATGATCGCGCCAAGTTTACGATTTTAGAGATATGAATAGAAATGGTATATATTCAATAGCACTTTTCCTTTTTGGAATATCAGTAATGATCGCTATTTAACCCAAATAACGCGATCACTTCAAAAATATAATAAATCCTAACCAATTGACCGTTAGCTAATTGATGCCAATCAACAAACACGCTAACGTAACCGCATCGACTTCATAACTAAATGCCTTCAATGAGCGTTTGTTATTTAAGTTCACAATTTACGCCATCGTTCAGATGACGATCTAATTAAAGGACGAAAACATGCAAGCAGCTATTTCGCAACGTATTGAACAAATCCGCCACTGGCTCGCTGAAAATCAATTAGATGCATTATTAATCCCTCACGAAGATGAATTTCTAGGTGAATACATTCCCGATCATAATGAGCGTCTACATTGGTTAACCGGATTTACTGGCTCTGCAGGCGCTGCCATTATTACCCGTGATAATGCTGCTGTTTTTGTCGATGGTCGTTATGTGGTGCAAGTGCGTAAACAAGTCCCTGCCGATGTATTTCAATACTGCCATCTAATTGAACAACCACCTATACAATGGGCACTTGAAAATTTAGCCGCTGGTAGCAAGGTAGCTATTGATGCTCGTCTTCATAGCGCGGCATGGTTAAACAATGCCATCACTGCAATCGATGGCGAATTAGCCTTGGTAAGTGTTGATGAAAATCCGATTGATCAACTATGGTTAGATCGCCCAGCACCTGTATTGTCTGACGCTCAATTAATGGGACTCGAATTTGTTGGTCAAGCAAGTACAGATAAACGCCAACAAATTGCGGCATTACTAACAACACAAAAAGCCAGTGCGGCCTTTTTAAGTCAGCTCGATAGCATCGCATGGCTACTGAATATTCGTGGGGATGATGTTCATTGTCTGCCAGTATTATTATCAGCTGCCGTTATTCATGATGATGCTTCGGTTGATTTTTATATCGATCACCACCGCTTACCAGCAGGCTTTGCCGCCCATGTCGGTGATGGCGTGACTATCTGTGAACCTGAGCAACTGGCTACAGGTTTAGCTTCTTTAGCGGGTAAGCGAGTACTGTTTGATTCCACCAACAGCAACGCATGGGCAGCACAACAATTGAAAGATGCTGGTGCACTATTGATTGAAGCGGCAAACCCAACCTTACTACCAAAATCCACTAAAAATGCCACCGAAATGGCAGGTATGAAAGCGTGTCATATTCGCGATGGCGTCGCGATCAGTAAATTCTTAGCCTGGATTGATGCGCAAGTTGCGGCAGGTCATTTACTGGATGAAGCCCAATTATCAGATCAACTATGGCAATTCCGTCAGTTAGATCCAAGTTGCAGTGATGTGAGCTTTGATACCATTTCAGCGGCAGCAGGCAATGCGGCAATGTGCCACTACAATCACCTTAACCAACCGCAGCCAAGTAAACTGCAAATGGATACGGTGTACTTAGTCGATTCAGGCGGTCAATACCCAGATGGTACTACCGATATTACTCGTACCATTGCCATTGGCCAGCCGGGTGAAGAGGTTAAGCAAGCCTTTACTTTAGTCTTAAAAGGTCATATTGCTTTGGCATCTGCACGCTTCCCTAAAGGAACAACAGGTAGCCAACTTGATGCGCTAGCCCGTCAACATTTATGGGCGTATGGATTTGATTATGATCATGGTACAGGTCACGGCGTTGGTCACTTTCTAAGTGTTCATGAAGGACCACAACGGATATCTAAAGTCTACAATCCTGTTGCATTACTACCGGGGATGGTGCTGTCGAATGAACCTGGATACTACCGCGCTGATGCATTTGGTATTCGTATTGAAAACCTTGAAGCAGTAGTAGAAGTGGCAACCCAAGGCGATATGTCGGTAATGGGGTTTGAATCGCTAACTCGCGCACCGATTGATAAGCGTTTAATTGATTTAAGCTTATTAACAGCTATCGAACTTACATGGCTTAACCATTACCATCACACCGTGTTTGAGGTTATTAGCCCAGCATTAAGCGGTGATGATTTAGCATGGTTAACTCAAGCAACAGCGCCATTACAACGCTAATTATAACGGCGTATTAATAACAATAAAAAAAGCCAGTGCACCTTCTGCACTGGCTTTTTATTAACCAAAATAAACCACGTCCCAGCCTTTCCACACCACATCAACAAAATTCATTCTCGATCTTTAGCCTTCACTACCAATAAAAACTGTTAATGGACTGGATACTTAAGCATAACTCGTCTTACCTACCGACCCACTTCATACGCTATACGACCACTGATCACCGTCAGTCTAAACGTTTATCCCATCGCAACAGGAGCAGTTGCTGTTGCCCTAATTCTGCAATATCAGCCACCATCAACTGGCGGCTATAGCGCATAAGCTCAACATCAAAAAGCGCAGTGTTTATCGTCATCACCCACTCATTCGGCCATATTTTTAAAATTGGGAACCACTATATTGCGCAATTCAGTTATCGCTATTGCAGGATCGACGGCTTGGGTAATCGCGCTCACAACAGCCACGCCAGTAACCCCTGTACGCCTCACTTTTGCTGCACGCTCAATAGTGATCCCCCCTATCGCCACCGTTGGTACACGATCACCAATCAGTTTTTGATAAAGTGCTAATCGACTCACTCCTTGAGGTAATGACGACATGGCGTTAGTTGATGTCGTAAAGATATGACCCAAAGTGATATAACTAGGTTGGTATTCAAGCGCACGTAAAATCTCATAATAACCATGGGTAGAGATTCCAAGCCGCAATCCCGCTTGCTGAATCGCAGCTAAATGAGCACTATCAAGATCGTCTTGGCCAAGATGGACCCCATAAGCATGGTATTTAATTGCCAGCGACCAATAGTCATTAATGAATACTTGTGCTGAGGCTGATTCTCCAGCAGCAACGGCAGATTGAATTTGATTTTCAAGATCAGATGCTTGTGGGTTATTGATTCGTAATTGAGCCGAGTTAACACCAAATTGTAAAACTCTCTCAATCCAATCACTGCTATCAACTAGTGCATATAAATCAAGCTGACTCGCATCTAAAGCGGCAAAGGGTGCCACCGCCTGACTATCTGTTAACCAGCCAATTTGTTTTATTTGAGGATGATTTACCGTTAAAGCACGAGGAAATACCTTAGCCTTTGAGGGCCAAATCAGTTCGCCCTGAGCATGCTGATTATGATCTTGATAACTCCGAGCATGGGCACGTGCCAATACCAACGCGTCCTCTAATGGATAATCAAGCGCAAGAGCCACCAATAACATGGCTCGTTGTGCCTCACTCGCGCCACTATGATGACAAGACACTGCTCGAGCCTGTCCTTGATGGTGCCAAATATCAATACAACCATCACTCGCAGGGAATCCACATAGCACCAAGCTAGGATCGGCGGCGACTTTTTGTTGCAACTCGGCTAATTCAGAAAAAGGGGCGAGCCACTGATCCCAGATTTGATAAGTTGGGGATGCACAATGTTCATCTGCAGCGACAAAATTAAACGCTAATGAACATTCCTTAGTCATTGTCTTAATATGAATTAACGGCTCACTGTTATTAACCGTTACTGTCACCGTTTCACCTAGTTGATATAACTCAGCAGGTATTAATAATGGCTCGATATGCATCAATAATGGCATTAAATGAAGGGGTAGCGATAAAGTGCTAATTGGTTAATCCTCTTTTAGCAGGGTGATAAAACTCACTGCCACGAGCACGAAATTTAACCGATTTTTGTTCCATGCCTACACGAGGATTATCACTAACCGTAATATCTACCGATGATAGCGTTTTCGTATAATCTCGAACTTCTTGAGAGATTTTCATTGAGCAAAATTGGGGTCTACACATTAAACAAAAATGGGTCACTTTCCCAGATTCCTGCGGTAAGGTTTGATCGTGATAGTCTCGAACAGCTTGTGGGTCAAAGCTTAAATTGATCTTCCCAAAGAAACCCAAACCGACCTTTTAGTACGAACTTGTGATCCTTGGTGGCCTTTTACTAAGTCTGCCGCATACGTGCACTGCTTGTACGTGATCAAACCGACTTTTACATCATCTTTATTTGATAATACGTCAAACACCACTTTGCCATAATTGAACCACCATGAGAAATAATCCCAAGTCGTCATTTGGTACATAACGTAATAAAGTCGCATCATTAATGGTAAAAGAATCACACTCAGTAATAGATGATAAAAAGCCGTGTAATTACACGGCTTTTTATGGCAGATAATCACAACACGGATTATTGCGAGATAAGCACATCACATTTGAGATTTTTTGCCAATGTCTCACTAACATCACCAAAAATATGAATACTAGACTTGTGATAACCAGTGATGACTAAATTAGCTTCAACTTTTTCAGCAAGCTCTTCTAAATGTTTCGCAATATCACCATTAGCAATATGTAATCCTGCAACAGGGTAAGATGAAACAGCGGCTAGATCTGATAATTGTGTCATCCGTTGTTTTGCAATCGCATCGTGCTCTTCTTGCAATTCAATTTCAACATCAATAAAACTAACATTTCCAACACCAGGTTCAACATAAGCAATATGTAATTCAGCATTATTTTGCTCAGCAATAACTCCGGCCTTCACCATTAATTTATGAGCATATTTATCTTCAGGGTTAACAGCAAGTAAGATTGTTTGATATAGCGACATAGCTTATCTCCGTGAGCCAATGCTCAATAGTGAATTTCTTAGTTATGATTATGATGCTATAAATGTAGCTATACAACCAACTATATGCCGACATTTTAATATAAGCTTAAATCAATGATTGCAGTTATCGAGAGTATTAACCAACTCAACAAGCGATTATTATGACGGTTTTTAATCATTACCTTTAACTGAAACGAGATACCAATGAGCCAATATTTATTACTAGGATTCATCGCAATCGGTGGTGCATTCGGCGCCTGCTCACGATACTTAATTTCTGAGTTTTGCGTTATTTTATTTGGCCGTGGCTTCCCATACGGAACATTAACCGTCAATATTATTGGCTCGCTAATTATGGGGCTATTAATGTCAGGGCTAAATCAAGGAATGATAGAAGCGGCACCATGGCGTCCAATGATAGGCTTAGGCTTTCTTGGCGCATTAACCACTTTCTCTACCTTTTCAATGGATAACATTGTAATGATGCAACAAGGTGAGTTTATCAAAGCAGGCTTAAACATCGTGCTTAACGTAACCGTCAGTCTGTTTGCTTGTTATATTGGCTATCAACTAATGATGAAAAGCTAATAAACATTCAAACATATAACCGCCGCAAGGCGGTTTTTTTTCATCAAAACGCAGGAAACGCAGGAAACGCAGGAAACGCAGGAAACGCAGGAAACGCAGGAAACG